>CAZSUM010000070.1:8491-11089 GCA_964610015.1 uncultured Lentisphaeraceae bacterium | reverse complement strand
ATGGGTTCTCCCTTCCTGATGGCGCATGGCTTGGGCACACCCGTTGCCAATGCCACCACCACCCTTGACATACCAGAACCCGGCACTTATCGAATTCTCGCACGTACGCGAAACTGGGCGCAGCCTTGGAGCAATAAAGATGCACCCGGTCAATTTCAAGTCCTGGTCAATGGCACCCCTCTCCCCACAGTGCTCGGCAAAAAGGGTGTTGAGTGGGACTGGCACACAGCAGGCACCGTAAAACTTGAAAAAGGCCCCGTGCAACTGGGGTTGCATGACTTGACCGGATTCAATGGTCGTTGCGATGCGTTGATCCTGACAACGGATGACACCTTTGTTCCTGAAACCGATGTCGCTAAGTTGGAAACGTTCCGCCGCCAGATGAAAACCATTCGCGGAGCACAAAAGAGTGAAGCGGTAGACCTGATTATTGTGGGTGGCGGCATTCCTGGAACCTGCATGGCCATTGCCGCCGCACGCCTAGGACTCTCGGTCGCCCTGATTCAAGATCGCCCCGTGCTGGGAGGCAACAACAGTTCAGAAGTTCGTGTTCATCTGGCAGGCCGCATCAATCTGGGCCCCTACCCACGACTCGGCGATGTGGTCAGCGAGATTGGCCCCCGCCGCGGAGGCAATGCACAGCCTGGCAATTTCTATGAAGATGAACGTAAACTGACCGCCATTCAAAGTGAAAAAAATATCCACCTCTATCTCAGTACGCGTGCAATCGGTGTTGAAAAAAGCGGTTCCCTTATTACTGCCATTACCGCCCGCCATATTGAAACCGGTGAGGAAACCCGGTTCACAGCACCGTTGGTCGCAGACTGCACAGGCGATGGAGTCATCGGCGCTTTGGCAGGGGCTG
The DNA here is from genome assembly GCA_964610015.1 of uncultured Lentisphaeraceae bacterium. Lineage (GTDB taxonomy): Bacteria > Verrucomicrobiota > Kiritimatiellia > RFP12 > UBA1067 > CAZSUM01. The sequence goes on along the minus strand of CAZSUM010000070.1, from coordinate 10,224 downwards.
AATATCGGTATGGACGCGAGAGCCGCGAAGAAACCGGCGAGTCAACGGCTTTAGAAAAGGCCGATACTCAAACCATGGGCTCTTCCGTACAATGGTATTCACGTGAAAATAAAACGCCCCTCTCCTTCCCGGATATCGCTTGGGGACTCGCGTTTAATGACATCAACTGCGAACGTGTGAAGATGGGTGAATGGACTTGGGAAACCGGCATGCTCAACCATCAGGTACACGAGTTTGAACGTATTCGCGACTACGGCTTGCTGGTGGTCTTCTCAAACTGGTCGTTTCTCAAAAACCACTCTGCTCACAAAGAAGATTACGCTAAAAGCCGTCTGGACTGGGTCGCCTATGTGGCCGGCAAACGTGAGTCGCGTCGTCTGCTCGGCGACTACATCCTGAAACAGCAGGATCTCGTCAACCAAGTGCTCTATCCAGACGCAACCGCAGTAACGACGTGGACAATTGATCTGCACTATCCTGATCCTAAAAACAGCAAGTTCTTTCCTGACGCGGAGTTTAAATCGATTTGCAAGCATCAAGCGATTTATCCCTATCCCATTCCCTACCGCTGTCTCTACTCCCGCAATATCAATAACCTCTTTATGGCAGGCCGAAACATCAGTGTCACACACGTAGCCCTTGGAACGGTACGAGTGATGCGCACAGGCGGCATGATGGGTGAAGTGGTGGGCATGGCAGCGTCGCTGTGCAAGAAACATTCCTGCACCCCCCGTGAGATCTATGAGCACCATCTCGATGAACTAATCGCCCTGATGAACAAAGGTGTGGGGCTGGGTCAGACACAACCACCGCAAAAATATAATTTAGGCGGTACGCTTCTGAAAGAGAAGCCGTAGTCACAAGCAAGAAGGGAATGCGCATCACACACCCTGTCAAGTGGCAATATCCACAGTCTACACGGGGATACCTGTTATGCGTTTAGTTAGCATGAAAAAGGAAACTCTCAACTCCATCGTTTTTTTTCAGGAAAGCACCGTCCCGTATTTCTGTGCGCAAAAACGACATGCCGATCAATTACGCGCGGCTTTTCCGCATGCACGCGTTACTTGGTGCCGAACCGAAAGAGCCTTTATCAGAGCCCTTCCCCATGTACAGGTGGCCATCACCTGGGCCTTCCGGCAGGAATGGTTTGAACGCGCACCCAATCTGCGTGTGATCCTCTCAGCGGCTGCGGGACGTGACCTCATTCCGCTCAACCCCCCTGCCCCTGTGGCACTCCATTACAGCACGTTCCACGGCCCGCTGATGGCCGAAACAGTTCTGGGGCTCATGCTGGCTTTTAATCGAGGTATTCTAACAGCCTATCGCCATCAACTCAACGGCGAGCTTTGGCCTCGCGATGCGCTTTACGGACAGATGCGACTACTGCAGGGTAGCCATGCGGTGATTGTCGGCTTTGCGCATAACAGGTGTCAGACGGTCCCCGCAACGCCGCCTTCCAAAGGGCTTCAATAACGAAGACACCGTGGTGACACTCGACAAACTTGATGCCCTCCTGACCACAGCAGATCATTTGATCCTTGTGTTGCCATCTGACACCGGCACGGATCAGATGTTTGATGCCAAGCGGCTCGCACGCCTCCCCCGACATGCCGTACTCTACAATGTCGGACGCGGCAACTGTATTGATGAAACCGCCCTGGCTCAGGCGTTGACTTCTGGTCGCTTACGGGGTGCCTGCCTGGATGTGTTCGCGCAGGAACCGCTACAAC
>CAZSUM010000070.1:0-8447 GCA_964610015.1 uncultured Lentisphaeraceae bacterium | reverse complement strand
GCCTAACAGATAAACACGCCTGATCGTTTTGTTCGACACCCCGCCTTAAGCCCCATACTCCGGTTCTTCCAGATAACCCTCATGAAAACAACCGCCCCAACACGTCAGAATCCAGACGGCACAAAAACCTATTCTGTTCACTCCGTAGAAGAGACTTGGCAGGTCGCGGCAGAGATTGCAGCCCTGCTACGTCCCGGAATGGTGATTGCTTTGCATGGAGACCTCGGCGCAGGAAAAACCACCTTTGTGCAAGGACTTGCCCTTGCTCTTCAAATTAAAAGGCCCGTGACGAGTCCAACCTTTACCGTCTGCCTTGAATACCCGACCGCCGCCTTTACCTTTGTCCATATGGATCTCTATCGCCTCAGCGGACCCGATGATCTCTTGACCATCGGCTATCTGGAGTATCTCGAAACAGGCGCGGTCGTGGCGATTGAGTGGCCAGAACGCGCCGGCGACCTGATCCCACCGGACACGCTCCATCTCCGCTTTACGCTAACAGATAACCCTGAAACACGCCTGATCACACTGACGACACCGGCCTGATCTGGCGATAAGCTTCATAAGCGGCGATGGCAACCGCATTGGCTAAATTGATGCTACGCGCATGTACCCCGGGCATCGGGATCTGAAAGAGACGCTCACGATAGCGTTCATACATCTCCGCCGGTAACCCACTCCCTTCACTGCCAAACACCAACGCATCATTTTCTTGAAACGTACACGCATAAAGAGAACGCTCGCCATGCGTGCTGAGAAAAAAGAGCCGTGCCAGTGTCGTCTGCTCAAGAAACGCATCCCAATCGTCGTGAATGGCCAACCGGACATGCGGCCAATAATCAAGCCCCGCACGCCGCAAATAAGCATCTGTCAGACGAAATCCCAAGGGCCGGATCAGATGTAACAGACAATCCAACCCAACACACAAACGCCCAATAGCACCCGTGTTATGAGGGATCTCAGGATGAATCAGAACGATGTGTAAGGGGGTGCACACTGGCTGCGAACAGGTGTTTTGCTCAAGAGTCATGGTAGATTTTTCAGATATTCAGTTTCTAGATCGCTCCCCTGCGACACACGCTTGACCCCGCACTGTGTCAGCAACAGAGGCAACAACAACGCATTGATCTTCACCGCCGTAGTAGCAGCCGGATCGTAACGACAACTCAGCGTAAGCATTTCAGGACTCAGGGTCAAGGTCGCTTCAGGCACAACTCGCTGTAACGCCGTGACCTCCGGTAGTTCCCCCTCTAGGTAATAAATCACCGTGTCCGCATGTCCCGTTAATGTCTCTAACCGATCAAACCGACGTGTACGACCCTTTTCTATAAAGGCAATATGCGTACACAAGAGTTCAATGTCATGTAGATTATGCGAGCTAATCACCAGCGTTTGACTGCCACGTTTCTGCGCAATAAAGTTACGCATATGCGAAACTTCACGTGGATCAAGTCCACTGAGAGGTTCGTCCAGTAAAACCAATTCGGGATACCCCAGAAAACATTGCGCGATCATTACGCGTTTGCGCATACCATGCGACAGCGAACGTATCGGCACATGCAGCCGGTCTCCCAAATGAACCGCCTCAAGCATGGTTGCAGCGGAACGCTCTGCATCCTGACGTGATAACCCCTGAAGCCGCGCATAATGAGTCAACAACTCCAACGGACGACTTTCGAGCGGCAACTCTGAATCCTGTGGCAAAATCGTGATTCTCCCACTATGCACATCAGGATCAAAAGGCCCCCCTCCCAAGAGGTTCACCGTCCCCGAGGCAAGATGCGTAAACCCTGCCACAGACATCATCCACGTAGTCTTTCCCGCACCATTTGCGCCAACCAGCCCCACCACCGAGAAGCGCGGCACATTGAGGGTAAGTCCGTCCAAAGCACAGCGCGTCCCATAGCGCTTGACCAAATCCTTGGTTTCAATTGCGTTGTTCATTGTGATTAAACATCCCGTCTGCGAAACAGCGCGTATCCTGCGAGTAAGTAACAAAATCCCAGCGTAACAAGCGTCACCCCGCCACTCACCAGCGGTGCAGGATTCATTCGCCAAAGCGTCATCTTATAGGCATCTGGCAACAAAACCCCTAAATAAGGCAAATAAGCACGCACACCTTCGCTTGTTGTAAAATGGTTGATGAGAATCGTAATCACAAAACTAGCGGTAATGGCCAGCAGCCCCATCACCGTAGCCCGACTGGCTGAACGCGTCAAGTGCGCCAACCCCATGGACAACCCGAGAAATGGGATTGAATAGATCCACGCGCGAAGCGACCAGTTAAGCATGTTAAGAAAGAGGTCAGGCGTACCCGAACCTGCCAACCGGTACTTGGCCACGACATAGGCCCCCATCCCACTAAGCAACAACGACAGCCCAATCATAAACAACTGCCCAATAAACTTGCCCAGCGACCACCCCGCACGTGAAATACGAAAGATCATGTAGCGCACCGCCCCTGACCCCAACTCTTCCGAAATACGATTGCCTGACACCAACACCACCAACAACGGCGTATAAAAAAAGGCAAACCAAGCATAAATCAACTCCACCGGATGCTTTCCAACAAGATCCTGAAAAACCAAGTCATTGCGCGTCACCCGCCGCATTATTTTCTGAAACGGTTTGGATTTCCAAAGCGTCGTCGAAACCACCCCCGCCTGCTCGGAAGTCGGCAGTTGTAACGCGGTTGCTAACTCCTTTTCAAGTCCGTGTAGCAGATTGATCGACCAATGCATGTTGCAAACCGCCGCCATCAAATAAAGCAACAGCACCACCAAGGCACGTCGACTGCGCAACGAGTCAAACCACTCATAACAGGCGACCCGCCAAATGTCGTGAACGGTTTTCATCGTTGCTTCCCCTGTCGCCTGCGCGGTGGCGTAAACGACCCAAGACGATCCTGCACTGCGATCAGGGGCGTCGCAACACCAGGATCAATCACATCCGTCAGTTCCAAACGAGCAACTTCGCCTCGCTGCGCTTCGGGAACTATCGATGCCAACGTGTCATACGTTTCAACAAGCGTCGCAGTTAGTTCATTCGCCACACGCATTCCCTCTTCAGGCGTCATCGTTTCACCTTCCGCCACTCGGTCTGCCAAACGCTGAACAACAGAGTAGAGATCCTCATTCATCAAATCAATCGTCTCATCCAACAACGTCGCTCCGTCTGCACCCAAATGCAACCGCTCAAGCCACTGAGCCCGTGCAATCTGCACACGCGTCTCCCACAACGCTTGCGCTTCATCAATCCGTGCACGCAAATCATCTGGACGAAGCGGCTCTGCCTTGACAGCTTCAGACGCACCCACCATCTTGTTTGTTTCAGAGATATCACAGGTACGCGCGTGCTTCTTCAGCGTTTGACTAGAAGCCGCAACCGACTTGTTGACCTCACGAAGCCGATGGGTACTTGCCTGATCGGGAATCCGTACAATACGAGTTAGAACATCAACACGCGAATCTTTCTCATTGCGTGCCAGTCGCGCCTCGAGTTCTGCCTGCGCACACTTCGCTGCTCGCAGCTCTTCCTTAGGGCCCCAAGCTCCCACTAACAAGCCAAGTAATAAAACCGGCGGAACAATCAGCAGATATTTCATGATGTCAGAATACACAAGACCGCTGAAGAATGTCAAAAAAGTTTCCGTTTGCGAGAGAAGCCCCAGATGGGCTAAGATAAGCTATATGAGAAATTTTCTGACACTATTGGCACTCGTTTGTTTGATGTTTACAGGGTGTCGTGTATCGGATATCCGTACTTTCACGATTCGCGTGCCTGAAATGACACAAGCAACCGACGAAATACGCATCCGTAAAGCGTTAACTCCGTTAAACGGGTTGCAACACAACAAAACCGCAGTTGATCTGACCACACATCAAGTCACCGTAACGTATGACTCCATGATTGTTGCCCATAAAAACATCGAACTCGCCATTGTTGAGGCAGGGTATACGGCCAACAATATCCCTGCCAGTACCCCTGTTCCCAAAAAATAGGCAGATATCATGCGCGAGCTGATCGCACAGTTTCTCGATCATATCGCATTCGAACGCGGCCTCTCAGCCAATACACGTGCCGCTTACGAACGTGACCTGTGCATTTTTGCAGACTTCCTGACACGATGCCAGATCAACGCCTTGACGTGCGTGACCCGCGAGCATATCCAAGCCTTTCTGCACGAACAAGATCAGCTCGGTCGCCGCGTCACAACACGCGCACGTCGACTCGTCGCCCTGAAAGTTTTCTTTGCCTTTCTCCAAACCGAAGGCGCTCTCCCAACCAACGTGACCGAAGTAATGTCTGCCCCCAAAAAAGGGCGACCACTCCCCCACCCGCTCTCTGAATCTGAGGTAAACCTCCTACTTGAGAGCATCACAGGCGCGACAGCACGCGACATCCGCGATCGATGCCTGTTAGAACTGTTTTATGCCAGTGGTCTGCGAGTTTCAGAAGCCATTGACTTACGCATCGAAGATGTGCACTTCGATACCGGAGTGGTCACCTGCCTTGGCAAGGGAGATAAACAACGGACCGTTCCCCTAGGCCAATCAGCGCAAACATGGATAACGCGATATCTTGCCGAATCCCGCCCACACTTCGCACGCCAAGATACCACACAACGCCACCTCTATCTGACACGTCTCGGCAAGCCCTTTACGCGACAGGGCATTTTTAAAATGCTCGTCAAAAGAGCACAACACGCAGGCCTAAGACAACATCTTTCACCCCACATGCTCCGACACTGTTTTGCAACACATCTCCTTGAACATGGCGCACCCCTTCGCGCCATTCAGGAAATGCTCGGACACGTAGACATTGCCACCACTCAAATTTATACCCATGTGGACTCTGGCCATATCACCCGTACACACGCCGCCTTCCATCCTCGCCACTAAGTGCGCCTTTTGAACCTCTATCAAAAAAAATCCTTCTCTAGAAAAAAAAGAGGCACTTGCATTCCCACGACCGTATTGATAAAGTAACCGCACTTTTTCCAATGGCGAAAATAGCTCAGTCGGTAGAGCAGCAGATTGTGGTTCTGCGGGTCGCGGGTTCGAGTCCCGTTTTTCGCCCCATCTTATTCCCCTTTAAAACGCAGGTTTTATTGGGGTTTTTTCATTTTCTGGAGTAACATCCCATTTTAGGCACTTCCCATGACTTCCCTAAAATACCCCCCATTTGGTGCAAGTTAAATAATACTTAAATAATACCCTGCATAATACCCAGCCCTGCCAAAATCCGCCTTTTCGGGTCTGCATACCCCCAGCCCTGCCCTGCTGGGTCTCGGGACACAAGCGCAGGTGCGTTGAGATCGCATTAAAGGAGTTCGGGAAGATGTCAAGCAGGGCTATTGCGGAGATGTGCGGGGTTAACCACGAGATGGTTGAAGCCCGTAGGCCGCCATTGGCGGATTCCGCCAATGCTACCCGCACAACGTCGGACGGTCGGCAATATCCCGCAACGCGCAAGCCGTCCAGCATCGCGCCAGACGCGCCGGAAGCCGACGGACGCGCATTCATACGCCCCTGCCAGCCCTTGCCCGTGTAGCGCATCCTGGGCACTGTTCCGGCGCAACAAAAAGCCCGCCTGCCATTGCTGACAGACGGGCACCGGGGTTTGATCTGGAGTTGCGGCCTATTGGGTCGCGTCCAGTTTCTGGCGCATGGTTTCAAGTGCCTCGGCAATTCTGCGTGCCGTGATCTCGACCTCGTACGCGGATTGAGACAGCCGCCGCAGGGTCGCCAGAACCGCGCTCTTTTGCTCGGCATTCATTCTTTGACCTCCGTTCCACCCGCTTGGCATACAGGGCAATGCGTTTGCTCCATTAAATAATTCCAACCTTGAATTGGGTCGCTTTCTTCTTCTTGCGTCGGTGGTCTCGCCGTCCAAGTTTTGCCGCAATCTCGACAATAATACTCTTTCATTGCTGAACCTCGCTTTCTTTTTTCTTGCTGATCGCATTCGCGAAAATGCTGCCGATCTCATTTTCTGATAGCGTGCCGACCTCGGCCAACTTTTCGGCAATCGCCAAAACCGCCGGCATACGCCGCGCCAGTGTAGCGCAAGCACGTCGAAAAGCCAGCAACCGGAAGCTGTCAGCAAGTAAGTGATCGGTTTCCGGAAGTGCCAGCCTTGCGACTTCGTAGACGTGTTCCGTGTCCGATTGATTGCCCCCGCCGCTGGTTGGTAGCAAGTGCGCCGTGCCGCGCCACAAGGCAACCGCCGCCGCGCCTGCCATAGCCAAGCTCGCCTGATTTAGGCACCCTTGGAGATTGCCTTTGCAGTGCGAAAAATCGCACTCGTTATCCACGACCTCACGCGCCGCCTGCTCGGGATTATCATCCTTGCCGCAAGACACGCCCGCAGCACTTCCGACCTTTTCTGAAAAGACGGCAATGCGCCCGGGACTGCCAAAAACGACCAACCGAAAAACGCTGTGGCCGCTTTCGTGGACGGCAATTTCATGTCGATCATGTTTCATAATCAAAAATCCTTTGAAGAAACGGACGGACGGCCGCAGTGACCGCCCGCCCGCGTGGTTTATCAAATGAACCTGCCGACGCGCTCGGCTTCATCCAAGCAAAGCCCGGCGTCGTTCGTGCCGCTGCACCGCGCCGCGACGAGCAAAGCCGCAGACTCAGCCGCCCGCCAGAAACTTTGCCTCAACCCGTGCCTTTGCCGCCCTAACCGTGTTTTTGCGAGTTCGTCCCGACCAGCCTGCCGACGTGCCTCGGTCAAAGGCAAATGCGCCGCAGCCCAAGCCGCCGCCTCGCCCGCATTCGCAAAGCAGCCGGGAAGCTGTTTCATCAGCAGCTTGCCAGCAGCATCAGCAGCCAAGGCGACGTGATTTTTACGCGGTTCACTGATCGCAGCTTCGACATCCGTCAACGTGCCGACGATCCGGGTCGCTTCGCCGACGAGCACTTGCGCCCGTTGCGCCGCGTCAGCGCGTCCAAGCTGTGCCGCCTCATCGGTGAGCCTTTGCAGCCCGCGCAAAATCCGCGCCCTGCGTTCGCATTCAGGAAGCGGTTTCGCGTTGCGGTCAACTTGTGTGATCTTGACCGCGTGGGGTCCGCTTGTGACGATGTTCGTTACTGGTTTCTTCATTGTTGCCTTTCTGCCGACTTTTTCCGGGGTCGGCTCCTGGGGTTTTGTTTGGAATCCCGCCTGCACTCGCAAGCGGAAAGTGTTTCATTATTTGTACATGCTCGCCGGAAGCATGGTGCTGACAAATCCACTGTAAGCGGGCGGTGGTTGCCGCGTGAATCTGATAATTCCGTTATCGAAACCTTTGCAGCAAGCCTGCCAGAACGCGCCCGCTTGCTCGTCGTTTATCGGTGCCCCGGCAACCTGCCACATTTTTGCATCCGGCATCGTGTGCAGGTGCAGCGCGAAAACCGTCCCGCTGTGGCTTGGGACAAGCTCTCCGTGTCCGCAAATCAAAATCGGCATTAGGCGGGATATGCAGCCGCACATTTTCACAGCATATTTTTGCGGATCGCTTCCGACCTTGCTCCACCATGACCCAGCCTCGCGAACGAGTTGAAAGCCCATCACAATCGGCCAATCCGTGCCCGGCAAAGTGTGCGGGGTCTTGTCCATCGCCCGCTTTAATTCCAGTGCCGCCGCTCGGCAATCCTTGATGAAGATTCCAGAGTATGCCGACCCCAGAAGTGCGCCCCGAAACGTCAACCGGAATCCGCGCCCTTGTGTGCTGCCGCTCGCAGTCAGCAGACCCGCCGCTACAAGCCTTCGCAGGTCTTCCGCCTGCTGCCGTGAGTTGGCAAAACCCAGCCCGCTTGCCTTGTAAGCCGCTGTCCAGCCGCCCCAACCCGTCAGATGGGGTCTAAGTAGTGGCAACATGTGCAAGGCACTCACCTCGCCATAAATTTGGCTCAAAAGTTGGGAGTTCATTTCATGCTTCCTTTCGGTGTGGTTGCGTGTAATCGCGGTAAGTATTTCGGTTGAGTATCGCAGAGCCTAGTTTTCTCGAATTGATCTTTGGAAGTACCTTGACCTGCCAGCAATCGCGTTCTTGCCGCCTGTCGCGCTCCGTGCCGCGTTCCTTGCTTTGGGGTATGCGCGTATAGCCTGCCTGCCTGCCGTGCGCCTGCGGCGTTGCTGTGCGCATAACGTGGTATGGCTGTGCGTTTGCTCGGGTCTCCGATCTCGCATGGCTTAGCATTGACTTGGTATGGTATGCCGCTCTAAGGAGCGGCATACCATGTACCATGTCGTTAATGCGGTATGGCTGTTCTAGAATGTTCCATGTCATACCGTGTCACCTTTTGAAGTGTAGATCGTCTGCCGTCCCAGCCTGAATGATGTAATGATGTCCTCGTTCAACGCTCGGGCAATCTCCGTTTTAGCCCCAACAATTCCGATTGCCAATCTTGACCTCACGCGGGTTATAGTGTCGGCATACGGCAAAGGCGGCATGT
>CAZSUM010000069.1:2873-11113 GCA_964610015.1 uncultured Lentisphaeraceae bacterium | reverse complement strand
CCCAAGACCATGGCAACTCCGGTTTGTTGATCGTGTAAGCCCGCGTTCTGGAACATGGCGTAGACCCGTCCGTCTGCCTTAATGCCGATACGGAAGTTCACACGCGTCACATTCCCGGTTGTGCTGAGATCGCTGGAGGAATAGATGGTCGGGCGTTCAATCAACACCTGCTCCGTATCGACACGCTCTGGACGCGCCCACAACTCGACAGTGAAACTGCGAAACGCGTAGGAATTGGATGACACCACATTGTACATCCCTTGTGCCGCGCTTGCGTTGCCATCAAACCAAAGGGCCTGACGTCGCTGCGGATCATCATGATCCTGTGGGTCGGATTGTGACGTCGCGGTCTGCATCATTTCCGCTTTGTCACTGACTCCGTCATTATCCGTATCATACCCTTCGTTCATCTCAAAAGAGTAGAGGGAATAATCAAGGAGAGACATCTGACTCAGCGTCGCGTTATCACCGGGCCAGAAGAACATGCCACCAAATCGATAGAAGCGTCCAGTCACACTCTCAGGGCTATAGTAATCCGTCAACCAAAGCGGTGAAGGATCGGTGTTGGAGCAGGACGGAGCAGCTGAATCAGCCTGTATCTGCTCTTCCATGTTACGCAATCCATCGGCATCAACATCGGCTTCATCCAAACCAGCCAACCACGGATAGAGAACAAAATCCATGGGCAACCGGCTTGTATCCCACCCATTTCTGAAAGCCGTAATGGTAATCGCGCCACCATCGATATACGCCTCGCGTATACGATCGCCTTTTCTCAGCGATAGATCACCCAGAATCGGGTTAAGTCCATGGAACATTTCATAGAAATCGTCCATGCCATCGCCATCCGTGTCAGGATCGCGTGGGTCGCACGTGACGTACAGCTCGGACGCGCCAACGGGCAACAGAATGGCGAGTGGCGGATTGTCATCGCCAAAGGGATACATGCTAAAGTCCCAAGCGTTGGTGACAGGGGTAAAGAGCGCCGCTGGCCCAGCACTGCCATCCATCGGGGCATCCACTTCAAGTAGATCGTAGCGTAAACTACGCACGGCTTGTACCCAATACTCTTGATGGTTAAGCAGACCGTCGTGATCCCAGTCTTGATTATAATCTGAAACCGTGCCATCCATCCCATTGGTCGCGGCACCCTCCGTGCCTAATGTTCCGGAAAAGGCCTGCTCCCAGCCATCTGGAAGCTGATCGGAATCCGTATCGACAGAGCAGGGGTTCAGACCACCACCGGGCGTACAGGTTGTCAAGTTATCCACCGGGGTCCCGTAGCTAAAGGCGGTTTCATCAGAGTCCAGCACGCCATCACCATCGGTGTCACCAATATAGGGATCTGTTGTCCAGAATTTGTTGACCCAGTATTGATCGGATGTCGGCCGTACAATCGACACCACGGTATAGTCGCCACCATATTGCGCCGTATTCGTATACCAGCTTGAACTATCTACGCCGTGAAACTCGCGCATATTGCTCAGGTTGTCTTCACCAACCAGCGTCCAATCTCCATCATACGCATCCCAAGGAGAAATCATCATCGTGTCCATCACGAATCCCACAGGGAATGACACGTAGAGCTCCCACCCATCTGGCATTCGATCACTCTTCGCTACGCCGCCACCTGCACCCCAGACCACATCACTGTCCGGCGTTTTCGGATGGGTTGAGAACAGCGACCACTCGGTCGTCTTCTCTGTACTGTTTCCCTCACCAATGGACCCGTCGCAACCATTCAGACGCAACTCAGCCATATACTTCATTAATAAGTATTCATCCAGCGCTGAATAAGCCTGGGTATGGGGCGCAGTGATCACACGCTCAGCGGTCAAGCCTGCCACCCATTCCGGGAAGCGTTGCGGGCTTGTGAGCGGATTCACCGTTCCTCCCCACGCTGTGCGGGGATCAAAACCAAACTCCTGCATCACCTGGTTGTGTAGCAGAATCACATCATTTGTTTCCGCGTTGGCGATAATCTCAGCGTCCAGCCCAGTCAAGGCACGCCCCTGTGCAATCGGTGCGCTATCATCACCGTAGTGATAAAAGGCCGTCACACTGGGTTGCTCGCCAAGCGCATCCCCCACAACTAACGCTACGTTTGTCGGCACCAGACACTGTACGCCACTTTCGAGTGTCACCAATTGACGAGTCACAATGGCAATCGCCATGTAGTCACCGTCTGGGTTGTTCAAGTTAACCGAGAGCCCATCGCGCGAATCATTGGGATTCATACCATAGAGAACTTCCCACCCATCGCACATCCCGTCGCCATCGGTATCCCAGTTGATGGGGTTGGTTCCAATCGTGAGCTCTTCAATATCACTCAACCCGTCGTTATCCAGATCGCGGTTGATCGCCGCACCTGTTTCAACGTCCGTTGCCGGAACGATGGGATCGAATGCCGTTGTGATCGCACGACTGGGGATCAAGGTTCCAACCGCAACGTTGGTCGGCGTGTAGGCCATACCCGTCATGTTATTGACCTTGGCGTTGTACCAGAAATAGTATTCCCAGCCATCCGGGAACCCATCACCATCTGTATCTTCCTGCGTCGGATCTGTGGCGCGTTCACAGTCGCGACCCAGGGCCAACTCGTTCGGTGCAAAGTCCGCATCCGAATTGTACTGCACGCTGTTGAGTCCCAGATGAAACCCGCGAATTTCAAGAAATGCTGAGAAGGGATCGCCAACTGTGGCAAACACATTCGATACACCACCAATGATGCCACTTCCCGTCGAGGCGGCGCCAGGAAGAAAATCTCCAACTTCCACGCCATCCAAGTCCTTATCCCGGTTGAAATTGCCGACTGGCTTCAATTCAACAGGTGTGCCTTCCGTTGTGTCTGTCCCGCCATCCGTGGTTGTGGTGGTGCTAGCCAAGGTTGGTAGATTGTAGTAGGTCGCGATTTTGTCGGGGATACCATCGTTGTTAATGTCACCGCAATTATCCGCCTTGCGATATTCACGACTGAAGATCGCCTGAACAAGGCGAATGTCCACCGACGTGGTTGTGCCATCTGTTCCTGTGGTGGAGGTCGGCAGCGTCACAGCAGTCGTGGGAACCGCTTGCGCTGGCAACAAATCCGTGGCTGGCAGCCCCTGATCTTCGCCCACCCAGACATAGAAGAAGGAGTCGTACTCATGCAACGCTCCTGGAATCGCAACACCACTATCGTTGTAGTTTGTCACCGTGTAGGTGCCGGAAATCCCGGTCTTGTACGGAACCGCACGTAAAGCAGCCGACGAGACCGAGGGCCCATAAGTAAAGAAGTAGGTGTTGTTACGATTAATACGGCCCAAAGCATCTTCAGAGAAGACCTGCCCGTTACCCAGCCCAGGAGCACCCCAGTAATTAGCTTCCAGATTGGGGCCAATCGGCGTGACAATCACATTCTTCACGGGCATGATCTGCACTCGGAAGACCACTTCGTCCCGTCCGCTATCTTTGTCTAGTGCCACCACACGCACCGTCATTGTACCCGTTGCTGTGTATGTCTTCGTCACCTTTCCAGAGGCGCCTGTTACTGTCTGTTCGCTACCATCACCAAAATACCAAGTCACAGACATCGTTGAGAGATCACCGGATACATCGTCTACATCCCAGTAGTAGTCCCAGCCGGTACCCTGCGGGATGGTATAAGAAATCTCTGTCGTGGTCGTGGAATTAACCGGCGTCCGGATACTCGGTTTAGCATTGCGAACCTGAACAATGCCCGATACCAATTCGGTAAAGTGAGCGGTTGCGGCAGCTGTTCCAATCACCGTGGGCGTGATGGTAAAGCCGGTTAATTCAGAAATTGCAGTGCCATCGCGAGCACTGACTGTGACGGTCTTAAACGTCTCACCTGTATTGAAGTAAACGGTATTCGTTGCCAACAGAATCCCGCCGTTACTTGCATTGCTAACTGGCGTAACCGTGAGTTGAACCGTGACCTTGTTGGTAAAGGCTTCTGAAAGCTCCACATCAATGGTGGCTGTTCCCAGACTGGTGCTTTCATCCAGTGTGCCAGCCGGCGCACGGACATACACCGTTGGATCTGGCGGTGGCGAGACGACGGTCGCTTTAAACGCAATCCGCGTGGTGGTTCCACCATCTTTATCCGTCACTTGCAAACGCACGATCTTGTCGCCCAGCGAGGCGTATGTGTGATAAACACGGCCAATCAGTCCATTGGTCACACTCTGCTGCGTCCCATCACCAAAGTCCCAACTGAAGATCATACCCGAAGCGTCGGCAATCACATCGTCAACCGTCCAATCAAACGCAAACGCGCGCCCCATGGGCACGGCATCGTAAGGGGACACCGCTGCATTGGTAGAGGCTGCGGCTACCGTGGCATATCCAAATGGTTCAATAATTACAGGAGCGACATTCTGAACCCGAACCGTTGCCTGACGCACATCCGTATAGTAATTGGAAGCGGCTACATTAAGAATTGTTGGAATCAGCGTCACACCATTCAAGCTACTATCAGCGGTTCCGTCCAGTAAGGAGAAGGGAATCTCACCGGACATCAAATCACCGGTGGCAATGGTGATCGTATTGGTGGTGCCTAACAACAGATTGAGTTGTCCATTCGGTAAGGTTGTTAGCTTGACTTGCACCGCATCGTAGAACGAGTCCGAAAGCACCAGACGAACCCATCCCGTAACCGGATTCTGCGTTTCCGCATAGGTGGCTGTATTGGTTGTACCCGTTGAGAAAAGTAGCGACAGCTTGGGCGCTGGAATGGGGTCCTCAACCGTGACCGTCAACGACGTCAGGAGGGAGTCTTGCCCTTCTTTATCAGTCGCATAAACCTTGACCGTACGAGACCCATTGCTGGTGTAGGTGTGGTAAATCTCTCCGAAATATCCATTGGTGACCACAACGGATGTAGCATCGCCAAAGTCCCATGTGACGGTCATGCCTGAAAGATCTGCCGCCACATCTGAACAGCTCCAAGTAAACCGCTGCGGCGTTCCACGCTTGGCAATCATCGTTGTGCCGGTAATCGGCGAGGTAACCACAGGCGCAACATTGGCAACCTTCACTAGACACGGCTCGGTCTCTCCAATAAAATGAGCCGCAATCAAGGCGTTGGTGATCACCGGCGTCACCGTGATCCCAAACGATTCACTATCCAGCGTGCCATCCGGTACGCTGAAGGCAATATCGTCTGACTCTTGACTGCCAGCCCGCACACGCACATATTTAGGCGTGGTGTTAAAAACCACATGATTCGTGTTGGCAACGCCATTTAATGCGGTGTCCAACCGCACCCAGACATCCGAGGTGTAAGTCTGCGACAATCGGATGCGCATCGTGCCCGCACCTAAACCCGAACTCTCCGAGAGTGTTTGACTCGTATACGGCGCTGCCGCAGTCGGTAGCAAGGCCGCCACGTAAGGATCTGGCGCGGGTGCCACAACAATCTGACGCACTTCCGCATTCTGTACGCCCTTGGTGGCATTGTTACCATAATCCTGCGTGCCTTGCAGGTAAACCGTGTTGGTGCCCTCGGTCAGTCCGGTAATCTGGAACGAAGCGGTTGTCGCACCAGCCGGAATACTCAACTGCTGTGCCTTGACCCCATTGATGTTGATATCGCCCGACGCCACCACATTGGACACCCAAGCATAGCACGTCACCGTACGACCTGTTGTCACTGGATTGACTGTTGAAACCTGCCACGTAACCGACTCGCCCACTTGCACTGGCGAGGGATATGAACTGAACTGGATCGTCTTGATTGAAACGCTACGATAGCTGAAATCATAGTGCGTCGGATCGTTACCCGGCAACTCGAGATAAGAGGGCGTCCCGGTCCTAAACCGCCAAACCGCATTACTCGATGGATTGCTGAGTTGCACAACCTTCCAAGTGCCCCAGTCAAAGCCATACGGCACACCAAACACATCGCTTCCGTCCGATCCCGCAATCTTGAGCTTAGAAACCATATCTCCTTCGCGGATCCGATACGTAAAGGTCACTTTGGTCTTCTGCCCAACGCCATCGGTGAATCGCACCAAATCGGTTTCATTCTCAATGGCAGACCAAGCCTCTTCCTCTGCCGCCAGATTCATACGCAGTTTCGGCAACACGGTCGGTCCCACAGCCGTATTGGTCAACATGAAGTTGCCCCACAACCGCAGTTCAATCGGAATGGCGGTGCCCACACTGCTCAGTGTGCGATTGGTAATACTCACTGACGTGAGCACCCCAATCATGTCGCCATTCGCAGGCGGCGAAAACTGCGCCTGCGCACTCGGGGTACCCCCAAGAACACCGCAGAACACCCACAAGAACACCGATTGCGTCAAAACACTCTTCATTTTGCTCATTTTCATGCGTCTTCTCCTGATCAATGCGAAATTGTTTGGGATCTGCCCTTATTGGGGCTGTGTTTGATTTCCGGTTATCGGGCGTGCCTTGCCATCAGCAACGGCCTGAACATCCTGTGCTTCTTTTTTTACCCGTTGCCGAACCAGTTCTCTGGTCTTGGCTAACGCCTGTTCAATCTCTTTGATCTTCTTCTGATTCTGCGCCTCAAGTCGTTGCCAAACAGGATCTTTGGCCAGCTCGGCCCTAATCGCCGCGTCATCAGCACCCTTGGGCAGGGTGCCCCGCACACGCTCGATCATCTCCTGCATGGTCGTCACAATCTGGCTACGCTCTTCAGCAATCCGGGTCTGCTCCCGTCGGTTTTGAATGAGCGCGCCTCGATAGGTCGCGTCAACCATCCGGTTGGTCACCACTTCTGGCATCGCAACCTCGGTCACAGCCTTGTCTTGCCGCTTACACCCAATGGAATGAAGTCCAACTAAAACGATTGACATCCAAGCGACTCGCCTTGATACCACACCTAAGAAACTTGGGGTTTTTCGTCGTTTTTGCCTGTTATACTGTTGCATTGTCAGCATTTTTCCATCCGTTTCACACTGTTTTGTCTCAACCAAGGCACACAACACCGTGATTGTCACAGCTTATCATTCTCAAAAGAGATCGGGCAAGCTTGATTCAAATAAAAAACACCATTGCGTACACTCGTATACATGCGTTAACATGAATGCACTATGACTCAAGACCGAACCCACTCAGTCAGCCCCGAAACTTTAGTCCTCTCAAATGGCGAAAATCTGCAGGGGCTCTTCCGTGTCAGACGCACCAAACTACTGGTGATTAGCGGACCCCTTCAGGGACGTGAAATTCATGTCAATCAAGATACGTTCACCATTGGCTCTGGCACCCATAATGATTTAACCATTGTGGATTCCACGGTTTCTAAAAGACACTGCGAGATTATCGTGGAGCAGAGTGGCTACCTCATCCGTGACCTCGACAGCACCAATGGCACTCAGGTTCAGGGGGTACGCATCTCCTCAGCGCATCTCGCACCTGGCTCGGAAATCCAACTCGGCAAAACACGCATTGTCTTCTGTCCGCTTCAAGAAGCCAATGATATCCCCCTCTCTAATCAAGAGGCCTTTGGCAAAATGCTGGGACACTCGGTCCCCATGCGCCGCATCTTTTACCTAGCCGAAACCTACTCCCCTGCCGATGTGACCATCATGGTCACAGGCGAGACCGGCACCGGGAAGGAGATTCTGGCTGAGGAGATTCACAACCACTCGTCGCGTTCGGATAAACCCTTTATTGTCATCGATTGCGCCGCGATCTCCAAGGAGTTGATCGAAAGCGAACTCTTCGGCCATGTCAAGGGGGCCTTTACAGGTGCCCATAACGACCGCCAAGGGGCCTTTGAACTGGCCGATGGCGGAACGGTTTTCTTGGATGAGATCGGCGACCTCTCACCGGATCTTCAGCCCAAATTGCTCCGCGTGCTGGAAAAACGAGAGATTCGCCGCGTTGGTTGCAATAAAGTCCGCAAAATCAACGTGCGCATCATCTCGGCCACAAACCGTAACCTCGCCAATGAGGTCAATGAAAATCGCTTCCGCGAAGACCTCTACTACCGCCTCTCGGTGGTTCACTTGGAACTCCCGCCCTTGCGCCGCCGCCGCGATGACATCCCTGTGCTCGCCAAATGTTTTCTCACCGACCTCCACGGTGAAAATGCCCTCTCCGAATTGGCAGACATCGATCGCACCATGGAAATCCTGAAACGCCACGAGTGGCCAGGAAATGTGCGCGAATTGCGCAACTTGATTGAACTCGCCTTCTACAGCGAACGACGCCCCGTTGACCTCAGCGCGTTTCTCAGCCTCGGAAACTTGCGAGCCGGTCGCACCGCC
>CAZSUM010000069.1:0-2863 GCA_964610015.1 uncultured Lentisphaeraceae bacterium | reverse complement strand
GAGCCGACCTTTGTCACGGATAAACCCTTTAAGGACGCCAAAAACGAGCTGATTGAAGAGTTTGAGAAAACCTATCTGAATGATCTGCTCGCTCGAAATATGCAGAACATCTCGCGCTCCGCCCGCGAAGCAGGCATCGAACGTGCCTACCTCCAGCGGCTGATCCGCAAATATGGCATGCGCGACTAATGCGGGCAAATCCCGCACCCCTCACCCCAGCCCTCTCCCAGAGGGCGAGGGTGAGGAAAACAACCTGTTTTTTACCGCTGATACACGCGCGGATCAATTGGCTCAATCTCAAAATTCGGCTTCCAGTTCGGCGACGCACTGTAAAACCGCATCGCTGTATTGAAGACCATATCCTGAATCACCGCCTCGCTGTGACCATCCTGACGCATAAAGTCTACCACCTTAATCAACGAAAGCGGATCTGACACCCCCCAGTCAGCAGACCCATTGACAATCACGCGCGCATGCCCAACTTGCTTGACCATGGCAGAAACCCGCTGCGGGGTCAGTTTGGAAAAGGGATACACCGTCATCCCGGCATAACACCCTGAGTCAAGCGTCAGTTTAATCGTCTCTTCCGTGTTGTGATCCACATCAATCCGCTCAACCGTCAGCCCCTCAGCCTTAACAATCTCCAGAATCCGTCGCGTCCCGCGGAGCTTATCCACATGCGGCGTATGTAGAATCACCGGCATCTGACGCTCCTCAGCCATGTGCAACTGCCGGATCAAGGCATACTCTTCATTCGGCGTGTTGAGATTAAACCCAACTTCCCCCAAGGCCACACACCGCGGATGTGATAGATACTCGGCCATGCCATCCATCACCTCGTCCGCCAACCCACGGTCGTCAGCCTCTTTGGGGTTCATCGCAATCGCGCAGTAGTGATCAATCCCAAACCGCGCGGCCCGTACGGTCTCAAACTCCAGAATCAACCGGAAATAGTCGAAAAACGATCCCGCATAACGCCGATTGGTGCCCAACCAAAATGAAGGCTCTACACATGCACGAATCCCCGCGTGATACATGGCCTGATATTCGTCTGTCGTTCGCGATAACATGTGAATGTGCGGCTCAATGATTTTCATTCTTCCCCTTATATCGCATCCCATTAGTGCTTGGCCAGCCCCATGCCGGTTCTGCTAATTGACATCTATTATGCTGGGGGGTTGATTAGAGTCAACCCCGAAAATCCCAAAGGTGACGGGCAGATTAAATGCACGCTTCTAGGCGACGCGTTTCTCCTCATTGCTTCGACACTCGACATTCGACGCTCGACGCTCCCCTGGTAGGGATGCATCCCCGTCACTTCGACGCTCGACATTCGACGCTCGACGCGTGGGGCCGTCTCTGGTAGGGATGTCTCCCCCCCGCATAGCCGTCTCTTTATTTTCAAACGCTCAAAATCAGGGCCGGTTCACCACCACCGCTCATTTTTCCAAAAAAAAAGCCCCGCCTGCAAAGACAGGCGGGGCCGCTGTTATCGCATCACGTGGCTTATTTCTCGCCCCAGGGTTTTCCTGGCAACGGCGCTGTGTTCTCTTCAGGAAGCACGACATCGCCACTCGCTTCAAAATCACTCGCGCTCGGCTTACACGCCATGTTGTAGAACTCGGACTTCTCGTTCTCGATAATGTCCGACATCCGAATCGTCCGTCCTGTATAGGCAGAGATTCGGCCAATAATCGCACAGGCGGTGGACATCGCCACGTTTTCGCCCTCATTGAGCACATCCCCGCTCATAATCCCCTTCAGCAAATCGACATGCTCGATCATATACGGGTTACCGTCTTGGAAGTCGCCCTCCAATTGCACGGCGTCACCCCCGATTTTCTGCACCCGTCCACCACCGGAAATCTCGGCATCGGTTGAGCGCAAACGCTCGCCAACCATCGTGTTGGTACCACCAATTTGCCGACACATGCTGTGGATATGCACGCCATCGCCATAGTCAAAGTCAATGCCGAAAAAGTCATACTGATTGCCCGAAACGCGGCGCGTGCGTGCCCCGAAACCAATCGCTGTCCTCGGGAAACGCCCAATAAACCAGTTGGCAACATCAATGTTGTGAACATGCTGCTCGACAATATGGTCACCCGACATTTCAGTCCAGTTAACCCAGTTGTTGCAGAGATACGAAGCGTTGGATTCTCCATCACGACGCGTGCGCACCCAAGGGACCGTGCCATTCCAATAAACGGCACCCCCGACCACGGGTCCGATTTTGCCTTCCTGCAACGCCTTGGCCTGTAGCAAATATCCACGCTGATGACGACGCTGCGTGCCCGCGACCAACGACAACTTCTTGGCTTTGGCCTCAGCCGCTGCCGCAATAAACTGACGAACGCCCGGCCCATCGACCGCCACTGGTTTCTCAGCAAAGACATGCTTGCCAGCCTTAATCGCAGCCGCCACATGCGTCGGACGGAAACACGGCGGCGTGGCGGTCACCACAATCTCGCAATCACTGGCAACCACCTGCTTGTACCCATTGGCGCCACTAAACGCCATCTTTTCCTCACAGCCATACTTTTTCGCCGCATTCTTGGCGCGATCTTCAAAATAGTCACACACGGCCACCAACTTAACCTCATGCCCCAAGCTCTTGGCCGCCTCGATCAAATTGGCCATCGCACCATTACACCGGCCCCCTGCACCGATCATGCCGACTTTAAACACGCGCGCCGCGCCCTGTCCCACCACGATGTGCGGCGCTGCCGCCATCATCGCGCCAAAGACTGTAGACCCCTTAACAAATGCTCTCCGATTGTGCATAACCTATTCCCTTTTACTTTTTTTAATACCCTTACTTGCCCACCCCGCGCCGCAGTCTGGTACTCCGACCCCCTACGCC
>CAZSUM010000068.1:1653-11144 GCA_964610015.1 uncultured Lentisphaeraceae bacterium | reverse complement strand
ACTAGCCGCCTACGCCAAGGTTCCGGCGTGCCATGGTGGTCGCAATGGCGAGGGTGGAGGAAGGGGCGAGAGGCAGGTGTTGTTTTTACACTCTCTTTTGCCCTCACTGAGTGGGTGCAAAAAGGTGCCGGACGATGGGCAATAGGCCACAGAAAGGGTACAACTACAGCCGTGCTGGCGTGGCCATGGTTACGCTGAAGACCCGAGCAGGGATATGGCTTTGCCGGATTACGACGGACGAATTTGTGCTGACCGATGTGGGGCATGTGGTGCAGCAGGAACTGATTGGGATTCATGGCTATTATGAACAAGTGAAAATCGGGCAGTACCAGATCATGCCGGATCATCTCCATGCGATGGTGCATGTGGTGGCCGATTTGCCTGAGGATGTGACGCTACAACGAGTGATCCGGGGCTTTAAGATCGGGGTTGATCGGGTATGCCGGGAGCGGTTTGGCGAGGTGAGTTTTCAAGTGTTTGAGAAGGGCATGCACCACAGCTTGGTTTTCGCTCGTGAACATCTGGAACGCGAGGTGGCGTATATCCGCGATAACGTGCGACGCTACCGGATGCGCAAAGCGAATCCAGAGCTGTTCAGCAAACCGAAACAGGTAATGACGCTGTCAGACGGGGCCCGGCTGTGGGGGATCGGAAATCTGTTTTTGTTGGATCATCCGCGCCGAGTGCGGGTGCAGATATCGCGTCGCGCAACCGAGACGGAATGGCAGACGATCAAGGGGCGGCTGGACGATTATTTAGAGCAGGGTTACGTGTTTGTTTCGCCGTACATTTCACCCTATGAAAAGCAGGTGCTACGAGAAGTGGTGGCGTGTGGCGGGCGGGCGATTCGTCTGACGCATCAGTATTTCGGCGAGCGGTACAAGCCCGGAGGCGAATTGTTTGACTTGTGCTGTGAAGGGCGTTTGTTGGAGGTTTCGGTGGCGGGCGAATTTGTGCGATACGCAAGGCTGGACCGTGGGGCATGCTTGAGGCTTAATGAGGTGGCGGGAGTTATTGCGACCACCGAGTGGTCGCAATGACGAGGGTAAAGGGGAAGGCGACCACTAGTCGCCTACGCCAAGTTTCCGGCGTGCTATGGTGGTCGCAATAGCGAGTGTAAAGCGGGGACGATCATACCATGAACATTTTGATTACAGGGGCCTTTGGGTTTGTCGGGACGAACCTGTCGGCTTATTTGGCCGAAAAAAAACATGAGCTTTGGGCTCTTGATGTCGTGGAGGCCTCCCGCCAAGACGCCAAGGCGCAAAGGAGCGCTTACACGCGGAGGTTTAATTGGGATGAACTGGAGGAGATTCCATGGGGTGAGGTTGGTGCGGTGATCCATCTGGCAGGCAAGGCGCACGATACGCGGAATACAAGTGATCCTCAGAGCTATTTTGATGTGAATGTTGGCCTGACGAAGCGGGTGCTGGAGGCGTGGGCGAGTGGGAACTCTGGCAGAGACGCAGAGAGCACAGAGGGGCGTTCATTGCGACCACCCAGTGGGCGCAATGGCGAGGGTAAAAAAAATGGGTATGGGTCTATAAAGAAGTTCATTCTCTTTAGTTCCGTGAAGGCGGTTGCGGATCGGGTGGAGGGGGTGTTGGCCGAGGAGGCTGTGCCGGAACCGCAGACACCTTATGGCCAGAGCAAACTGGAGGCGGAGGGGGTGGTGAGAGCGGTCTCTGGTAAAAGCGAGTTAGGCGCGATAAGCCTTGGAAGCGCGTTAAGTTCAAGTTTACCTGAAATCGTAAAACCAGCGCACAGCGTGATGGAACCCTTGAACCAGTCCGCAGGCTGTTTGAACTATTATATCCTGCGCCCCTGTATGATTCACGGGCCGGGGAATAAGGGAAACCTTAACCTTCTGTATAGCATGGTGCGACGGGGTGTGCCGTGGCCGTTGGGTGCGTTTGAAAATTGTCGGTCATTTGCATCCATCGGGAATGTCTGTGCGGTGGTGGAAGGCTTGCTGGCGGGTGAGGTGTCGTCAGGGGTGTATCAGGTGGCTGATGATGAGCCGTTGTCGACGAATATGCTGATTGAACTGATGGGTGGGGCCCTGGGGCGGCGTGTGCGGATTTGGAAGCTGCCGCAGGGGGTGGTCAAAGCCATGGCCCGCATGGGCGATGTGCTGCATCTGCCGCTGAACAGTGAACGGTTGAAAAAGCTGACGGAGTCCTATGTTGCATCGAATCAGAAAATAAAGCAGGCTCTGGGGTGGGATCAGATGCCGGTGGGCGCACGGGAGGGGATGATTCGGACGCTTGAGAGTTTTAAGCAGTAAGCTCGTTTTTGCACCCACTCAGTGGGTGCAAAGGAGATGGTAAAAAGAGAGCGACCACCTAGTGGTCGCAATTGAGAGGGTAAAAGAGAGAGTAAACAGGAGCCGGTGATGAGCGGGATCGTTGAAGTTGTGATTGATGACCGTGAGCCACAGAAGTTTGTTCAGCTATTTAAGGATGCTGGGGCACAATCGGTACGCGTTGAACGCCTGAAGGTGGGTGATTTTGTCGTTAATCAGCGTTGGCTATTTGAGCGCAAAACGTTTCAGGACTTCTGTGTATCACTGATAGATGGGCGACTTTTCAGACAAGCGTTGAGGATGCTGAAAGATCCTGGATATTCGGTGATTATTCTGGAGGGATGCTCGCAAGATTCTGTGAAGAACAAAGTCTCTCGTGAGTCTGTTCAAGGCGCATTAATCACATTAAGTGTTTTCTTAAATATTCCAGTGTTACGCGCTTTGGATGCGGAGGAGCTGGTTCGGCTTATTGGATATATTGTCTCGCATGAAAAACGTTTTGAACGAGGGGTTGTTCATCGGTTTGGATATCGACCGAAGCGAAAAAAATCGCGGCAGTTGTATATTCTTCAGGGCTTGCCAACTGTTGGCAGAAAACGTGCAACTAAACTGTTAGAGAAATTTGGCACTATTGAAGAGGTTGTCATTGCGGATGAAGGTGATTTGGCCGAGGTGGATGGGATCGGCAAAGCGACCGCCAGACGAATACGGGATATTCTTGGCTGAACTATTGCTTCGGCATTTAAATATTGTGAGAGATAAAGGAGAATTATGAACTTGGATTTTGATTTAAATGAATTTATCAAGCGGTCGGTTACGCATCGGGAACGGAGTCTGCTGGCTGACGATTTCGCGCGTTACGATGCCGAACTGCATGAGCGGCTTGACGGCAAACGTGTGCTGGTGATCGGCGGTGCTGGCTCAATCGGGTCGCACTACATCAAAGCTCTGCTGCGGTTTAAGGTTGCGGCACTTGTTGTTGTCGATATCAGTGAGAATAGTCTGACCGAACTGGTGCGGGATTTGCGGAGTGCAGGCAGTTATATTCCTAACGCATTTGTGACTTACCCAGTCAATTTTGGGGACCCCGTTTTCGAAAAGCTTTTTCAGGCACACGGTCCGTTCGATATTGTGGCAAACTTTGCGGCACATAAACACGTGCGCAGTGAAAAAGATATTTTCTCGATTGAAGCGATGGTGGAAAACAATGTGTTGCGGGCACGCCGGTTGCTGGATCTGATGGTTCGGTGTCCGCCGGAACATTTCTTTTGCGTTTCCACCGACAAAGCCGCAAATCCAGTGAATATTATGGGGGCCAGCAAGAAGCTCATGGAAGAGTTGATTATGGCTTATTCGGATCAGCTACCGATTAAGACGGCCCGCTTTGCCAATGTGGCTTTTTCTAATGGCAGTCTTCCTCTGGGATTTTTTGAGCGTTTGTTCAAACGGCAACCTTGGTCGTGTCCGCTCGGCATCCGGCGTTTTTTTGTCTCGCCGATTGAATCGGGGGAACTATGCCTAATGGCCTCCGTAATGGGGCAGAGCGGTGATATTGTGTTCCCGAAACTCGATGAAAAACGCGACATGATACCCTTTGACCGTATTGCAAAGGAGTTGCTCACCGCCCTCGGGATGGGGATTGACATCTGCGCAACGGAAGAAGAAGCCAGAGAAAAGATGGCGTTATTGCGACCACTCAGTGGTTGCAAAGGAGAGGGTAAAAGGGGAGAGCGTTCTTCCCTTATCCCTCATCCTTCATCCTTGATAAAGTGGCCTGTTTACTTCTTTGAGTCGGATACAAGCGGGGAGAAAACCTTTGAAGAGTTTTACACACCTAGTGAGGAACTGGATCTTGATACCTTCGTGAACCTTGGGGTGATCAAGAATGCTAAGAAGCGGGAGCTTGGTGAAATTGACGCGATCTTTTCCAGATTGCGGGCGCTCTT
Organism: uncultured Lentisphaeraceae bacterium; assembly: GCA_964610015.1. Classification (GTDB taxonomy): domain Bacteria; phylum Verrucomicrobiota; class Kiritimatiellia; order RFP12; family UBA1067; genus CAZSUM01. The sequence continues at coordinate 6,893 of CAZSUM010000068.1, read as the reverse complement.
CGCTGCTAACGATGTCACAAAAGCTAAGGTTGTTGAGGCTTTGAGTGATTATCTGCCGAATTTTGCGCATATTGAAACCGGCAAAGGACTGGACCAAAAGATGTGAGGGAATCGCGAGTTAAGCGCGATAAGCCGGGGAAGCTGGGGAAGCGGGGGAAGCCGGGGAAGCGAGTTAAGCGGGGAAAGCCGGGGAAGCGAGTTAAGCGGGGAAAGTATGATGGAAATAGGAGGTTCGTATGGGAGTTGAAGAATTGCGGTATCGGAAGCTTGAGATTTGGCGACGAGGCATTCAGTTGGTCAAAACAGTTTATGGTTTGTTGAATGCGTTTCCCAAACAAGAAACTTATGCATTGTCGGATCAGTTAAGGCGAGCGGCAGTCTCGGTGCCTTCCAAGATCGCTGAAGGGTCCAAGCGAACTTCAGTCAAGGAGTTCAAAAACTTCCTTTGTATAGCGTCAGGATCATTGGCTGAGGTTGACACGCAACTCGTCATCGCCCACGAATTAGGGTATATCCTTTATGGCGATGAATTGGCCGAAGAGATCGTCGTACTGATGAAAATGATCGGTTCGTTTTCCCGTTCTCTCCATGAGGCCTAACGTGCTTATCGTGCTTAACGCGCTATCTCATCATTCTTGCTAGAGGAGAAGGATGTATCACACGATCAAACGATTAATGGACATTATGCTGTCAGCATTAGCGTTGCTGGTGTTGTCGCCGTTGTTGTTGCCTGTATGTCTGGCGCTGTTGCTGACAGGGGAGCACTATGTGTTCTATTTTCAGGAACGGATTGGGCTTAAGAATAGGAAATTCGCGATATGGAAATTCGCGACGATGTTTAAAAACAGCCCCAATATGACAGGCGGGTTGCATACGACACGCCGTGATCCCCGGGTTTTGCCAGTAGGGCATGTGTTGCGGATGACGAAGATTAATGAACTTCCGCAACTAATTAACATCCTGCTGGGGGATATGTCCATTGTGGGGCCACGTCCGCTGGTTGATAAAACGTTTGATCCGTATCCAGAGCACGTCAAACAGGTTATTTATGATGTCAGGCCTGGGCTGACCGGTATCGGATCGATTGTCTTTCGCGACGAAGAGCGGCTGTTGTCCGAGTCGGGTATGCCACTGACGGACTTTTATGCGATGTACATTGCGCCAGCGAAAGGCGAACTGGAGTTGTGGTATCAGAAGCACCTGTCGTTGCGCACCGACATCCTGCTCATCTTTCTGACGGCCTGGGTGATCTTGTTCCCCCAAAGCCGGTTGATGCACCGCGTGTTCAAGGATCTGCCGGAGGTGAAGGTGCCGGGGCTAGTCTAAGAGTGAGGAAGGTTCAAGCGGCTTGCGGTCGGTTCAAAGAGGTTTAAACACGGCTGACGCCGCGGGTTCAAGAGAGGGGGACGCGATGCGGACGTTTGAGGAGATTGAGGCATTGCAGCTCTCCCGTGAACTGGTTCGGGACGTCTATAAAGTGAGCCGCGAGGGAGTGTTTGCCAAAGATTTTGGATTGCAGGATCAAATTCGACCTGCTGCGGTCTCAATCATGAGTAATATCGCGGAGGGGTTTGAACGCGGAGGCAACAAGGAATGCATCAACTTCCTTTCGATCGCGAAAGGCGCTTGCGGCGAGGTGCGTTCGCAGCTCCGATTTCAAAGGTCCGCGTTACCAATGACATCAGCTCTTGAACCAGCGGCTTTGCCGCGGTGGAACCCTATTTGATGAAAATACTTTGGGTACATCAGTATTTCGGTACGCCGAATGGTTGGGGAAGCCAGCGTCAGTACGAGTTCGCTCGGCGCTGGGTGGCGGCGGGGCATACGGTTGAGGTTGTGTGTTGTCCTGCTTATGACGCTTCGCTGGTGGATGTCTGCAGCGCTGTAGAAGGCATTAGGCTGCATGTAAGCGGCGCGTCATATCGTCCGCAGATGGGTTTTTTCAGGCGATGTTTGGCGTTCCTCCGCTTCATGCTGGATGCGCTCTGTCTGGTCACTTGGCGTGGGAAGAGCTACGACGTGTTAATCACGTCGAGTGGGCCGCTCACCAATCTGATTCCTGCGCTGTGGGGGCATTTTCTATACCGTCTCCCCTTCGTTTTCGAAGTGTTAGACGTGTGGCCAGATGCAGCGGTTGAGGCTGGTGTGTTGCGGAACCGGGGTTTGCAACGGGGGTGTCTTTGGATCGAGTCTCTCGGGTATCGTTTGGCAGGCCAGATTGTGACGTGTTCAACAGGTATGTCGGCGCGTGTCTACGCAAAATTGGAGGGAGCTAAACACGCGCCGATTTCCGAGTCTGAGGCCTACAAGACATATCTCTTGTCAGGCGGTAGTTTCGGAGAGAAGATTGTGACAATCGCACACGGAGCCGAATTGGAGCGCCGGGATGGCAAGGCTCTCCACCGTCGTTTCTGTGAGGAGAACGGGTGGCGCGAGGATGTGTGCGTTGTGCTCTACATGGGGGCAATGGGGCAGAGCAACGCCATCGGCGACGTTGTGGAGGCGATGCGGCTAACCGCCGGTGAGCGCCAACTCGTCTGGGTGTTTGCTGGGGGGGGACGAGAAGAGGGTCGTATTCGGCAACAGTTAACGCGAACGCAAGGCGTGTTTTTGGGAAAGGTCAACCACAAACAGATGCTGGACTTGTGTGCGGCGGCGGATATTAATGTGGTGACATTCATGCACAAGCCGCTGTTCTACGAGAATTCACCAAACAAATTTTTTGACGGAATCGCGGCTGGGTTACCGGCGGTGTTCAACCGGACGACGTGGCTGGAACCTTGGCTGGAGCAATACGAATGTGGCATCGTTTGTAAACATGATGAGCCTGGGCGGGAGATGGCTGAGGCCCTTCGCAGTTTGGCCAGTGACCGAGAGCGATTGAAGCAGATGGGGTTGGGAGCGCGGCTACTGGCGGAAGAGGTGTTCGATCGCGACAAATTGGCGAAAAAGTATCTGGAAATCTTGAGAAAGATAGCGCGATAAGCGGGTTAAGCCGGGGAAGCGCGATAAGATGAAACGAATATTCGATATTGTTCTGATACTGCTTACAACGTGGCTTTGGCTACCGATACTGGTTGTGACAGCGCTGGCGGTCCGGTTTTGCATGGGAAGCCCTGTGTTCTTTTTGCAGGAACGGCCTGGGTTGAGGGGACGGCTTTTTCGGTTGATTAAGTTTCGGACGATGCGGGACGGAGCGGGATCGGACGCTGAACGTCTGACGCGGTTGGGACGGTGGCTGCGTGCGATGAGCCTCGACGAGTTGCCGGAGCTGTGGAATGTGTTGAAAGGCGAGATGTCTTTAGTGGGTCCGCGTCCGCTGTTGCCGCGTTATTTATCGCGCTACACGCCGGAACAGGCGCGACGGCATGAGGTGCGCCCGGGTTTGACCGGATGGGCTCAGATCCATGGAAGAAATACGCTCACCTGGGAGCAAAAATTCGCGTATGATGTGTGGTATGTAGAGCATCAGAGTCTGTGGCTGGACCTGAAGATTCTGTGGCTGACGGTCTGGCAGGTTTTGTCGCGAACGGGAATTAGTGCGGATGGCGAGGCGACCATGGGAGAGTTTGGAATATTGCGGCCACCCAGTGGACACAATGACGAGGGTAAAAGAGAGAGAGGGAGAAGCTCATGCGAAAAATTGTGATCGTTGGTGCGGGTGGTTTTGGGCGAGAGGTCGCGTGGGTTGTCGAACGAATCAACAAGGTACAGCCGACGTTTGAAATTCTCGGCTTTTGTGATGATGCGCCGGAAAAGCGCGCGGGGATGTGTGATACCTATCCTTTGCTGGGGCCTAGCGAAACAGTAAAGGCGAGGTTCGGTGCCGTCGGATTCTTTTGTGCGATTGGGAACAATCACACGCGCCAGTCTGTGCAGGCAACGATGCAAACAGCGGGACACGAACCTGTAACGATAATCGATCCAACGGCGCTTATCGCACGGGGTGTCGTGATTGGACCGGGAAGCTATGTCGGGATCAATAGCGTGGCATCGGTCGGCGTACAAATGGGTGAAGGTGTCATCGTGAACCATCAGGTGTGCGTCGGTCATGATGTGACGTTGGGTGATTTCGCTCAATTATGTCCAGGCGTCTGTGTGTCGGGGGGATGCGAGATCGGCGAAGGGGCCTTGTTGGGGACGCTTGCTGGGACGATTCCGCTGAAACGGATTGGGGCGTGGGCAACTGTAGGCGCGGGCACAATGGCTCTGCGGGATGTGGCGGATGGGGCGGTGGTTGTGCGGCTGGGGCGGTAGTTATTGCGAACACTCAGTGGTCGCAATGGCGAGGGTAAAAGGAGAGGGAGACCACTAGCCGCCTACGCCAAGGTTACGGCGTACCATGGTGGTCGCAAGGGCGAGGGTAAAAGGGGACGTGTACTCCTCAATGGTCGCAATGAGTTTGACAGTCGGAGGCTAAGCAGGTTGAGTGAAGGCGAAAAAAGTGAGGCTATTTGGCGTGTCGCGGAGCTCGCTCTTGCCACATGGCTGGGCGCTTATGCGTTTGTCGTGTTCGTGAGTGAGGCGCTGTCGGCTTTTGGCGTATTCAAGGTAGCTTGGATTCAGGGTGTTTGGCTGATGGCCGCGCTTTGTATGGGTGTAGGCGCATGGTTTGTCCGTGGGCAATTGTGCGTGTTGAGAACCCATTTGTGGCGTGCGATTCGATTGCCAAGGACGTTTACGGGTTGGTGTATCGTTATGACAGGGGCACTAACGTTGGTCTGTGCCGTGTTGGCGCCAACGAGTGCGCAGGACGCTTTGGTTTATCATCTGCCACGTGCGTCGCATTGGCTGGTGAACGGTTCGACACATTTTTACGAAACAGCCATCGAACGGCAGAATTTTCAGGCACAAGGGTTTAGTCTGTGCGTGGCGCATCTGTTGGCGATATGCGGGGGTGATCGGCTGGTCAATCTTTTGCAGTGGGGCGCGTGGTGGATGTTGGCTGGGGTAGCTGGGCTTGCAGCTGCGGAACTGGGGGCGGGAACGCGAGGAAGGCGATACGCGGCTTTGTTAGTACTGACGCTACCGCAGGCGGTGGCGCAGAGCACGCAGGCGCTGGGGGATCTTTTTGCATCGGTTCCCGTGTTGGCGTTTGCGCTATATGTGTTGCGGGTGGGACGTCGGGATGGGCAACGGATGTGGAAATGGGGATTGGCGGCTGGCTTGGCGCTGGGACTGGCCTGTGTCGCGCGGCCAACGGGGCTGGTTTACGGGGCGGTGTTAGGTGTGGCACTGGG
>CAZSUM010000068.1:0-1643 GCA_964610015.1 uncultured Lentisphaeraceae bacterium | reverse complement strand
AATTCCTACCAAACTTTATTCTTGTAACTCTTTCAAACTTTATTCCCGTTTACAGGAGTGGGGGTGTTGATGCAACGCTGGCGAATGGCAGGCTTGCGATCGACTGTGAGTACGGCCATGGCGCTGTGCCTTGCGGCAGCGATTGGGCTATCGTGCGCTATGCCACAGATGATTCGAAACTGGTGCGCGTACGGGGATCTCTTTTCTGGTGAGCCCAAACATGCAATGACGACAGAGGGATTGACGCCACGGCTTTTTGCTGTGAACGTGGCGAAACATGTGGCAACGCATTTAGCATGGCCAGTACGGGTCTTGAATGCGCCGATGGAGAGGACGGTGCGGCAGGTGAGCGGGGCGGCGGTGGAGGATCCACGGATCCATTACACGGGATGGTTTTTCCCCTGCCCGTTCAAGGTGGTGTCTACTTTGGGGAAGGATGTGCCCTTTGTGTCGAACCCGTTGCACGTTCTTCTATTCGGTATAGCGCTCGTGGTGTGGTTGGTGAAATGGAAAAAAGCGCGCGCGTTGTTGTTGAAAGTCGGTGTGCCAGTGGTATGCGGAGCCATGTTGTACTGTGCGGTATTCAAGTGGCAGCCGTGGTCTGTTCGGTTAACGCTCCCGCTGTATGGGTGGATGGCCGTGGGTGTAGGAGTATGGGCAGGGGAACAGGAGCCGAGAAGGGGGTGCGGGGTATTCGGCCTGTTGGGGCTGTGCGCGGTGGCCCAAGCGTTGATACATCCGCTGTGGTTTATGCCGTCATTCTTGTTTGGAGAGGGAACTGCAACGAGTGGAATTACCTACGATATGACGGTGGGGGACAAGGTGCGGCGATTGGGCATTTTGGGCTGGCCAAAGAAAGAGCTCGCGTCTATGCGAGCAACCGCGCCAAAGGCTGAACAACAGGGGTACTCTTTGTTTTTCACGGCACGACAGCGTCAATATTTTGGTAACGAGACGTATCAAAGAGCATCTTGGCGCCATCAACAGCTCGAAGATGCAATGCAGTACGTCGCACAGTTGAGAGCCAAGTCTGGCTTGTCGAAAACAATCGGGTTATTGATCGCGTCTGATCACAGCAATTTGCCTCCAGAGGGCAGCCTCGAGCCGTTTCCATATGAGTATCCGATGTGGACGTGGGGCGGGGGTGAGGCTGGACGCGGAGATTGGCGTTTTGCGCATTTTGGCGTGTCGGACCCAGTGGTGCGGGTGCACGAGATATTTGGTGTAAAAGGTGGTATCATTGTAAGCGACCAGACACGGGAACGCATGTTGGAGCGATTACGGGTAAAGCGGGATGTGACGCTGGTAGTCAGTAATGCGGTCCTTAGCGTGTATAAAGTGGGACCCACACGCTGACGGTGACGGTTGAAAAAATGTTAGGTTAGGCACGGACTTGAAAATAGCAGAGAGAGCGGGCGAAATAAACGAGCGACCTAAGAGACGTGTTCAGGTGCAAGCGGTCTTGTTACTGTTTGCGGTTGCATTGATTTGGACGCTGGAACTGTTCGGTGTTCAGGCGATGTCGTTTTGTTTTGACTATCCGGTTCCAGTACTGAAGCAAGTGGGGGCGCAAGCGATTCGATTTTTGCTAGATGCCCTTTTTTGTCTGGGGTGTGTTTTACTTTTACCGCGTGGCGGCACGG
>CAZSUM010000067.1:2399-11168 GCA_964610015.1 uncultured Lentisphaeraceae bacterium | reverse complement strand
GACTCCTGACTCCTGACTTCTGACTTCTGACTCCTGACTCCTGACTTCTGACTTCTGACTCCTGACTTCTGACTCCTGACTTCTGACTCCTGACTTCTGTGCGGTTGCAATATTTTGCAATCGCACCCAACGTTTGCTGACCCTCGACCTAAGCGTGCTCACTAAGCAAAACGGATCACACCAAAAAATTCAGGCCGATGATAATCTGGGGCTGGCGTCCGGATCGGTTGCCACGTGAGATAATGCTGAACCGAGGCGCCACTGTTACACTTGTAGACATTCGCATGCGCGACGGTGTTGCAAAGGGTTGAGATCGCGTCAAAGGCAAAACAACGAATAGGTACGCGTGCCGTCAGCGTCCAAGAAATCTCTCCGGTCCTCTCCGCGAAAGGGGTTGACCCCAAAGAGGATTCGATCTCTAGATCCCGCATTTTTTCCAGAGGAACAAAACGACGCTCGTTACGTCCCGGCCCATAGGCTAAATGAGGCGTTCCAATGCAGTTGATCTCAAGATTGTAGTAGTTGATTGCATCCAATGACAAAAAGAGCTCAACACAACTGTCTTGATAAACATGACCGTGAATGCGCGTCTCCTCTCCCAAAATTCGCATCTCGCAAACCTCATAGTGCACCCACAACTCACTGCCCGTATGCCCCATGCGAAAGCTAACTGATGGCCGTTCGGGATAATCCGACCAGTTTAAACAAGCGACCTGATGCGCGGTTGTTTCAGCACATAATCGGTCGCGAATATCAGCGAGACACGTCCCGACTTCACGAGAAAATCTTTTGATTAAAACAGGTTCTGTCATCCGCTCCTCCTATTACCCTACAAATCAAGAACGTCGTCACCTCGATACTTATTTCTGCTCTTTTGACCCTTCACGCGCAAGCTCTTCAAAATAACTTTTCACCAACTCTCGATACTCCGCTGGTGTTTTCATGAGCATCTCTTTGTACGCCTCTGAGCCCACTTCGCCTTGAAAACGAATCCAGTCTTGATTCAGTGGTGCGCGTTTTTCACGTATGACCCCGTGCATACCTTGTCCTGCAATCACCGGACGTGATTTCCCGCTTAATTGTGTCTGCACCGCATGCCAGGCAAGGGCCTGTTGCTGGTCATCGTTCTCCATCATTTCAAGCAATCGATCCGCAATCTCACGGGCTTTTGCGGCCGCAGCCAGTTGCTGAGCGTCAACCGGTTGCATTATTGCTTGTATCTGTTGCGCGGCACGCTGGGCCAGCGCTTGAGCTTGCTGGGCCCGCTTTTCGCTTTCACGCGCTTGCGCTTGAGCCTGCACTGTCTCATCACTCTGTTGCGCACGCTGTAACGCCTGCTGCGCTAACTCAGCTGCTTCGCCACTCAACTTTGCGGCCGCGCCCGCCTGCTGCACAGCCTGTTGAAGCGGCTGGTTTTTCACCGTCTCCGCCATCTCTTCGGCCTGCTGTGCCTTGCGTGTGGCCTCCTTCGAAATCTGTTCAGCTTGCTGCGCCGCTTTTGCTGCCACGGTGCGTTCCGGGTCTGTAACATCCTGCTTTTCCGCTACCTGCACGGCTTGTTCCGCAGCGTTGTGTGCTTGTTCCGCAGCGTTGCGTGCTGCTGCCACCGCAGCCTCGGCTAGTTCCTGCGCTTGGTTCTGTTTTTTGAGTGCCTGTTGTTGTTCCGGTGTCATGGCGCGCTGAGCCAACAGCATCGCATCACGCGCCAAGCGGATCTCCTCAAGTGACGCCTGCACGTGCGCATCTTCCAGCTGCTGTTTTGCCTGCCCCATTTTTTGCTCAGCTTGGTTTTGACGATTAACCCACTCCTGCATTTGCTGATGTTCCATCGGTGCCGCGTTGGCCTGTTGCGCAAGGGCCTGTTCGCGTTGAGCAACCTCTGCCACTCGGCTGAGGGCTTCCTGCTTCCGATTCTCAGTCTGCAATACATCATTCGCCAATTGATTGACCGTGTTAGCTGCCTCGCGTAAGGCCTGCTCTGCTTCTTCTCCCGCTTGTTTGCGTGACTGCGCAGAGGTCAGGGGAATCTGTTCCAGCTTTTGAAAGGCGGGTTCAACCTTGGCATCATGCGTATCGAGGATCTTTTCGGCAAACGCCGCAAAGGGGGTTTGCTCAATCTGCTTCATGGCTTGCCTCAGGCGCTCTTCCGCCTTTAGCGTATCCTCACGTGCTTGTTCAAGTTTCGCCACAGCTTTGTCGGTCATATCAGGCCGATCGTAAGAGCCCTTTTCCTGTGCCACCCGATTGGCAGCCTCATGGAGCTCCTGCGCCGCTTTGCGCAACTGCGTCTCAAGCATTTTCTTCATGGCGTCGCGAACTTGATCGCGCAACGTTTGTGCATCATTTTTCAGATGTATTTTTATCTGTCGGCTCTCGCGTATCTGAGGCCCTCCAAACTCTGGCGGCAAGTTATCGGCCACGCGAAAGCAGAGTGTCAAGGAGCGTATTCCTTGATCGTACAACGCCTGTAGATCAGGGCTACCGGACAATGCGCATTGCAACAGGTTGGTCGTCATCAGCTCTTCCGAGAGATGAATCTCTGGATGATCCTTTGCTGTTAAAACAAGTGCCCGCGCACTGAATCCAAAATCATCTTGCGCTGTTCCCGTTATAACCAGCTGTTCACACGGCTGTAAAACCAGCGACTCCTTCTCAGGTAGCGTAAGCGTGACAACTGGCGGACAATCGGGCAACACCCTATAAGCGGCTTGGGGCAAGCGATTGGTAAACCCATAGGGGTCACGAAGTGCAAGGGTCCAAACTCCCGTCGTATTGGTCGTGAGGGTTTGTTCCCAAACCCCAGCTGCAGCCAACTCTCTTGAATTAGGCAACTGTAGATCATTCAGACACAAAGCTGAATAACACTTTCGATTCAAATCCGCCTCAATGCGTACGCGTGTTCCTGCAATGGCCACAATTTCTTGGACCACCCCAACGGTTTGTGTGGCCACTAATCCAGTATAATCGGGATAATCAAAGCTGACGCGTGTTTCCAGAGCATTCGGTGCCGTGAACACGCGCACCGTATAAGGTCGCGTCACGGCGTTGCCATAGTAGACACGGTATTCAAAACTCTCCTCCACAACTGGCAAATCAAGCACATATAACACGGGGTCCACACCAAGTTCTGAGCGTTGTTTCAACCGTTCAACCACGGCTCTTCCGGATGAACGTTTGAAGTGAATTTCAGCACGTAATCCATGGCGACTAGGTGCTGTTACCTGGATGAGCAGTGGCGAGCCCGCCAATAACACGGCGTCGCCAGGGACAATCTGTAATGCGCTGGCTTGTAAAGTATCGAATTCACGATGCGGCGCAAGCGCCCTCAAAAAAAGCAACCAACTTTGCTGCGGCCAGATCGTAAACAGTACTCCCAGCACCAATAAGGCTGCTATCGCCATCGCGAGAAAGGGCTTCATCGACCGCACCGAAAACTCCTGCTGTGGTGAAACCCCCGCCAATTCACTTTTGGCATCCTGTGTCAGTAAATTAACCAGTTCAAGAGAGGCCCGCTCAGCGTCGCATCCACCACAAGCAGCGAGTTCCAGTGCCGAACTAATACGCTCCTGCATGTGGGGATGCCGCGTCTCCAAAACGCGAGCCATGCGCGTAAGACTCAATGGACGAATCAGCGGAATCAACAGTAGCGACCAAGCCGTAGCCAATGTGAACAATAAGCCTGCCAGCGAAAAGGACCACCGTGCAATCGGATTCACCAGCACCACGGCTGCGTCGCTGGCCATAATGGTTAAAATCGCAACGATTGCGACAGCCACAACCACCATGAGACCACGCAACAGCAGCAAGATTCGCACGCGACGAATCAAGCGTTTCAGTCTTTTTTCCAATTCAGGTGGTAAGGGGTGCTTCACATTTATCCTCGCCTCTATCCAGTTTATTCACTGGCCACTGTTTAGGTTATGCAACGCCGTTTTTTTTGCGGACAGCCCACTCCGTTGTCAACAAGAGCGCCAGCGCAAGAAGGACATATGGCGTATTCCAAAGCGCGATTTCACGTCGTTGTTTAATCATCCCTCGCCCTTCGCCAAAACTTTTCCCCAATCCTGAGAGTTGATCTGGGGATACCACGCGTCCGCCTGTCCCTTTGGCCAATGCCTCTAGGGTTTCCAAAGATGGGGACACGGTCCCCATCTCGATCGGACGTCGTGAGGCGGTTACCAAGAGGGAGGTCTCCACCTGCTCGCGAGCCTCTGTATCAAGACGAACAACCACTACCTGAAACGCACCCGCCTGCGTTTGAGGCGGCAGTGTCGCCTCGTAAAAGCCATGCGAATCCGCCCGTGGATTTAAGACCACACGTGTCACCTCAGTCCCATCTTTCTGCCGCAATATCGCTTCTAACCGTGCGTTGTCGATTCCAGCGTAGGACTCATTCAAGACCCGCGCCATCACCGTAATCGACTCTTCCGGCCCATACACTAACCGATCTGTTCCCGCACGAAATTGTTCGTGGCCCGCACGCAACCGTTCGCCTAAGCCCCAGCGCATGACCTGTCCCCAAAAGCGATGGTGTCGCATATCACCGATGCGATAACGCAACCGCCAAGTTTGATCCAATGCCAGCCCCAGCACCTTCCCGCGTCCGACCTGCTGCGCCACAATCAAGGCATGACGCGCACGCTGCTGCATCACGGCATCCAGATACTCCACGGCTTGACGCACATCAGTCAAGACCTGCTCGCTTTCACCCCCCTCTGGCGCAGCTACCGCCAGAATTTCAGCGCCGGGCTTAGCGATCACCGGTAGACGCCAATCAAGCAACGGCAGAGCGGACCATACCGCTTCATTCTCTGTCAAACTACTCGACTGGACCATCACAGGATGCGTCTGCCCAGAAGGCGTCAAGCTCAAGCGATAAGCGGTCTCAGGACTTTGCCAGAAGGTCTCCTTCTTCTGCACCGTGAAGGGAACTAACTCAGCAAGCAACGAATCAGGGGCAAACGCGTGTGGCATCGCCCGCGGCCCAACAATGACCACCAGCAACGCGCCACGATCAACCACACAGGAACGGAGTTCCTCCTGCACCTGTGGCGTTAAGGTCGCTTCATCGAGGTCACCCAGAATGATGACATCAAACGCCCGCCAAGCTTCACGACTTTGTGGCCAGCCCCCTGATTCGGCATCACCAAACTTGCGACTTGCCGCAGCGGGGGGTAGCTTCATATCTGTGACCCCCTCTAGTTTATCCGGCTTGACCAACCAGGATTGCAGATGCACCGATTTATCACGTCCAAAAAAAAGATTGCGAAGATATCGAAATTCCCAACGTGGCGTATGATCTACTAGGAGTACATTGATCCGATCATCACTCACGGCCACATCCGTTTGCCAACGATTGTTTTCAGCAAACAACTCGCCTTCAAGTGGCTCAACACGCAGTTCATAGCGTACCACACCTTGGCTCAAGGGTTCGTGGGCAAATCGGATCTCTTGCTGCCACGTATTTGATGCAATCTCCACTTCCTGTGTTTCAACCAGCTGTGTTTCGCAAAACAAGGCTACCTTGACTTTACGCCCCATGGCTCCGGTTGCCCGCAGGGTAGCGGTCATGCGCACCCGATCACCTAAAAAAACCGATTCAGGCGAAACCACGTCCGCGAGAGCCACATCGAAAGCCACCTGAGTGCCCCCGATTTTGACACTGCTGACAGGAACGCCCTGTGCAGCTAAACGCCGCGTCACAGGTAACAGCGCCGTGTCGGCATTATGAATTCCATCGCTCAACAACAACACCCCCGCAAGTTGCTCAGAGGGAATTTCCTGTAGCACGCCTTCCAAGGCAAGGGCCAGATCCGTCGCCCCCTGAAAGGCATGCTCCGAGAAACTTGGCTCTCCAGACGTGTCCATCCCATTTTTGATTTCATCCTCAGTGCTCCGCCGAAGCCCACGCCCAAAGGTAAACACATCTAGATCATAGCGACTGGCCAACGTTTCAAGAAAGGCCGGAGCCGTTAATGGAGAACGCATCAACAGACGACTCGCCAACGCCACGCGCGTGGTTTCACACTGCGTGCGTACGGTTTCTTGTACCGATGCAGGGAGCGCCTCCCAGCAGGCCTTTACGTCCGTTGCTGCGTTCGTCAGACTAGAGGCCTGTGCCATTTCGATCAGCCCAGCATGCGTAGCCCACTGCATGCGCTCACGTGGGGTCCATTGCTGATCCACAAAACGCATCGAAGCGGACCCATCAATCAGCACCGCTACACGGCGAGTGATCCGTTTATCGGTCGAGCGAATCAAAACTGGCTGCATCAAAATCAAAGCCACCAACGCAACCGCCATGCTCCGTAGCAACAGAACCAGATTCCCTTGGCGCGGTGATAACACCTGCCGTTCACGATAGAGACAAGCCACGACACTCTCAACGCCAAGCCCCATCAGCAAGGCAGCCACCCACACCGGCCACACACAGGCATATGTGACCAAGCGTCCGATAACCTGAAACAGAAACCATGCTGCCGCTACAGCAGTAAGGGTGCGAGGCAATACCACAGCCCAACGTGGCACACGCCCCCGAAAACGGTGTGTTACCCAGCGAACACCCACCCAGAAAGCAAACGCAGCCACGGCCATCAGCACCACCAGCCAAGTCGCAATCTCAGGCGGAAGCAAATCTATACGCACATCATTCATCAACGTCTTTCATTCGTACAAACGTCATCCTTTATTCGACACACGAGCGTCCTCATCAGTTTTGCGTTGCAGATGAATCCACCGTGTCAAAACAACTTCTAAAATCAGGAGGACAAAGAGCACGATGGCGGGAATCCGCCATAATTCACGACCAAAGGTTTTTCCGATTAGCACCTTCTGAAGATCATTAAAAGAGCGTGCTAGCGTGATATCCGCTTGTCGTAGAATGAGCGTCTGTTCGTCAGAGGTCAGGGCCTCCAGTTGGCTCTCTTTCGGATCTTCCATCACACAGATAGGAAACACCTCGTTCGTGTTGGCAAGATGCCCGAGCCAACCGGCCGCAGCCAACGGCACTTGGACCTCATAGATGCCCTGCATCAACGGACTATCACTCCTTAAGGCAAGACCGTCCTCGCCCTTGCGAAGCTTAGCCGTCAGCGTGCGCCCTTCTGGCGCGAGGACCTGCGTATCCACCGCGTCAGCCCACGAATCTGCGGCGCCGCGCACAGGCACTAGCCAGTCGGCGGGCAAACGTGCCCGTGAGAATTTGGGTCCTTCCATATCCACCCAAACACGGGCGTCACCGGTCTTCTCGACATACAGGGCCGTAACTGGATACCGTTGACCTGCTTTAAAAATACCCCGCAAATCATGCGGCTTGTTGTCCTCGGCCTTGAGCATCTCGTAAGAGCCGATTTTCAAACTGAGCCCGTCATCAGCCTGCGCGGTAAAGGTATACTCTCCGCTCTGTTTGGGAACAAACGATCCGGTCCAGCGTACCGTGAAATGATCGCCCGGCAGACCCTCGGCGGGCGCATGTCGTCCCCATGCGAAGTCGATCGTGGGATCCACACGTGTCAGCAAAATATTCTTCTCTTTGCCTGTTTGAAAATACTCGCCCGTGAGTCCGTTTCCGCTGAGCTGTGTCCGTGCAGGAGAGGAGAGTTGAATAACTGCACCACGCGAAGGCGGAATGTTGAGAGAGGCAATCACGGGCTGAGCCAAATAGGCGATCAGTTCCTGAATCAACGGCAAGAAGGCGTGACGAGTCACAAGGTTTCCAGCCGTGCGGTCGAGCGGCACAAAGAGCTGCATCACACGACCACGTCCAAGTTCCCGTTCCGCCAAGAAAGGCGCGCCCGTCTGAAACCGCCCCACGACGCCAGAAACCTCCTGAGTCTCTACTGCTTGGCGGTAGCAGGTAATCACAGCATCGCTAAGGTCGCCCATCTCACGGAAAAGTGCCAACGCAGGATGCTGAAAGGTGTTGGGAGCAATCTTGACGCTTTCGGGCGTTTGCTCAGATGAGGGTGTCATACACGCGCCGATGCGTAGAGGCGCCACTGCTTCTCCTTCGCTCTGCCATTGATTGAAAAATAATGGATCTGCACGGGCCCCATGAATCAGCAATAGACTTCCTCCGCAGCGCACAAAATCAGCCAGTTGCGTGGCCTGTTCAGCAGGAAGTGAAGGGACATCGGCCAACACAGCCACGGCGTAGTCTGTCAGAGAACGCTTGAGTCCAAGCGCACTTACAGAGGCCAATTCCGGCTCCATCAAAAAGCGAGGAGACTCAGACTCCTGACGTGGCTTTGTTTCATGCGTCAGAAGCTCACGGGCAGAAGGCATCAGGCCCAAAGCCACATAGCCCCCCGCACGTTCCAACAACCGTGTTGCACGACCATCATCCACCACGAGGACCTTAAGCTTCTGCATCACCTGAATCACGCGACGCATGATATCATCTGATGCCATTTCGTCATCTGCATACACCTGCGCTTCGACGACCTGCGCGCCTGGCGTTGTAAAGCGATGGAGAAAGGATACGACCCGTTCACTTCCCGGTGCCATCTGTCCCACCGAACGATCAATCTGTTCTTGGCCTCCTGTTCGTAGCGTCATGTGAGCCGGCGTGACCGCCTCGGGCCCTGTATTGACCAAGGTCACGTCCACACGCACATCACGATCTGTCCCCACGACAGGACGTGAGAACCTCACCTCTTTAAGCGTCAAGTTACGAATACCCTGCGGCAGCTCTAACAAGCGCACAAACACGCGTGGCTTAACAGGTAACAGGGCAAAGGCCTCATCCAAAAAACGCCAGCTTTCCAAATC
>CAZSUM010000067.1:0-2389 GCA_964610015.1 uncultured Lentisphaeraceae bacterium | reverse complement strand
TCTGCTTAGCCGCCTGCGTGCCCTGCGCCAGCGACGCTGTAGCCGCAGCAAGGGTATCTGGCACACACATGACCCCCTGTACGGGAGTCGCTTGCTCCAGTGCTTGCTGCACATATTTGCGATCCGTCACAGGTGCAGGGACCAGCGGATCAGGGACCGCACCTGCTACCAGCACACTGAAGGCCACACCGCGCGGGGCCTCTGCAATCAGACGCGAAGCCTCCTTTAGCGCACGTGTAAAGTTGGTTTCGCCCTCACGAGCCAGTGTCATTGAGGAGGAGCCATCGATGACCAACGCCACATCGCGCGCCGTCCCACCGGCAAATCGACTGCGACTGAGGCGTTTCTCAAACAAAATTGCGGCGGCACTCAAAGCGAGACAAAGCAAACAGACGCCCCATGTCACGATCTGCCACGAACGATATCGTTCCAAGGCAAAACTCATGCCAAAAAAGAGAATGCCTAATAGCCCCAGCGGCAATACGAGCCACCAGGGAAAGGCAGATCCTGCCGGAATAAAAGGCCGCGCCATTGCCAATACCGCACACCCCACGATCAAACACCGTGCCGACAACAACAACATCTCTTCCAGTAATAGCGAGCGGCGACGGCTCATGAGACTATCCAGCAAAAAGCGCATGGCACCCCATTTAACCTCGCGTGCGTGACGCCGATTAAATAAGTGAATGATCACCGGGATCGTAATCCCGAGCAGTCCCAATAACAGATATGGATGAAGGAAAAGCACGTTTAGTTCATTTTTCGTTCAAGTCTTAGTCAGTTTAAAATCATGAGGCCTGCGCTTCGTTCATCGGCGTTTCATTAGATAAGCAGCGAGGGCTTCATCATACGGCACGCGTGTATTCATGCGAACATAGTCGATCTTGAGGCGACCGCAAGCAGACTCAATCTCGTTTAAAAAAGCGTTCATACGGGTGAGATAGTTCGCACGAATAGTCCGCGGATCGATGGGCAGTCGGGTGTTAGCACATTCAAGATCCCGAAACTTTGCATAGGAGGTAAAGGGAAAGGTCAGCTCCTCCTCAGCCACCACATGAAACAGCAGAACTTGGTGATTGCGGTAGCGAAAGTGGTGTAGCGCTTTGATCAATGCTGCCGGATCGTCGTACAAGTCACTGAGGATAATCACCAACCCGCGACGTGGAATGCGCTCCGCGATATCGTGAAAGATCGTAGCAAGATGGGTTTCACCTCTGGGTTCAGTTTGTTCGAGACTTTCCAGAATGCCACGGACCTGACTGGCCCGCGCACGTGCAGGCAGATAGGTGCGGACCTGAGTGTCAAACGTTACCAACCCGGCAGCATCCTGCTGTCCAACCAGCAGATAGCCGAGCATCGCAGTCATGTATTGCGCATAGGCAAATTTAGAGAGCGGCTGACCTTCACGCTTGGCAGCCGCATCACCCGCGTAAGCCATGGACCCCGAGGCATCCAATAGTAGCGTCGCACGCATATTGGTTTCTTCAATATACTGCTTAATAAAAGTCCGATCTTTGCGCGCTAGGACACGCCAATCCAGATTGCGCAGATCATCACCCGGGACATACTGTCGATGCTCAGCAAATTCCACAGAAAACCCTTTGAATGGACTCTTGTGCTTACCGGAAATAAATCCTGCGACAACACCCCGCACAGACACCTCACAATGTCCAAGTTTGGCGATCGCCTCAGGCGGCAAAAAACGCATATAAGAGGGAGTCTTCATCATCCGTGATGACACATTATTCACAGTTACAGATCAATCTTTTCACTCGGCTGCAGGCATCCCAGAAGATGCGCAATCAGGGTATCACTTTTAATACCAGAGGCCTCAGCATTAAAGGTCATTAGAACACGGTGGCGAAGGACCGGATAAGCGACCGCCGCAACATCGACGGTGGTTGCATGGGTATGTCCGTGTAACGCTGCACGCGCTTTAGCCGCTGTTATCAAACTAATACCCGCACGTGGGCCTGCGCCCCAAGCAACCATCTCACGCACAAAATCCGGCGCTTCGGGTTGGGCTGGGCGAGTGGAGCGCACGAGATCATTTGCAAAATCAATAACATGATCCGCTACTGGCACGCGACGGACCAGTTCCTGCATCCGCACAACTTGCTCGGCATCCAGCACTTGCTCCACTGTGGTCGACTGCGGCCCAGTCACCTGGCGAATAATGTCACGCTCTTCCTGCTTGGAGGGGTAGTCGACAACAATATTGAAAAGAAAGCGATCCAATTGCGCCTCAGGTAGCGGATAAGTCCCCTCCTGTTCAATCGGATTCTGCGTGGCCAAAACAAAGAAGGGTTCGGACAACACATAATTTTCTCCACTGACGGTCACGCAGTGTTCCTGCATCGCTTCGAGTAAGGCAGCTTGGGTTTTAGGG
>CAZSUM010000066.1:10903-11211 GCA_964610015.1 uncultured Lentisphaeraceae bacterium | reverse complement strand
AAACTTCACCGTTCATCTCGCGTGGGATCAACTCCCGCCCAGCCGCATCCTTGAAGAGTCCACTCGGGTCCTCTCCGGGTCGCCAAGCAGCCACGGTCAGCCCTAACCTCTCGGCACGCGCATGATCATAAACTCCGCCACCAAAAAAAAGATCCATCCGACTCGTCACCTCAGCCGGATCATCCGCCCCGGACAACACCTTAATCGCTTCATCTCCTGACACGGGCTCAATCCCCTTTCGCTTCAGATAGCGCTTGAGCGACCCCTCATATTCTGAGCTCAAATAACGCATAATCTCGGTGGTCCCC
>CAZSUM010000066.1:10083-10893 GCA_964610015.1 uncultured Lentisphaeraceae bacterium | reverse complement strand
GCACGCCATATCGTTCTTGATGCCACCGTGAAAAGCCCCGACCAAATTCATGCCGTAACGCCTCATTATGTGGAGTCATGATCACCAGCTCAGGATCGCCGACATGCCAAGCACTCGCCTCCGGTTTTTTACGGAAGACAAATGGCAATGCCACAACGAGGACGGCCAAAAGAAGTATAAGCCCCTGTTTCATTGTCTGAAAAGATAGCTGAAAATCATAACCCGGTCACGCGAACTCTTTGTCCTTGTCAATCTCTCTACCCCATGTAAAAATCCAGATGCTTCTTTCGTTAAGCATGTTTTATCGTTAGTAAGATCTCTCGCTTGATATGTCGTAAACCCACTTGGAACGCCAGCTATGAGAAAAATCCTCTTTGCTCTCCTAAGTACCCTAACCCTTCTCTCAAAGGCAGAAGACCCTTCTACCCCCTATGGTGTCTGTGCACACCTGACGCGTAGGTTAGAATTCAAAATACACACCCCTGAGCTGACGCTTATGCGTGAAGCGGGTATAACGAGTGTGCGCTCAGATTTTGACTGGACGACGATTCAGCCCTCACAGGAACAATGGAAGTTTGATCATCTTGACCTTGTTATCGAAAATGCCGAAAAGGCCAACATCACCTTACTCCCGATCCTTTGTTATCATTCTACGTTCGCCCATCCCGCTTATGAGCGCCTTGATCTCTGGCAGCAGTATGTCGCAAAAGTTGTTACGCGCTATCACAAAAGATTGCCCGTCTGGGAAGTCTGGAATGAGCAAAACGCCGCGACCTTTTGGGAAAACCCAGACCCCGAAACTTACATGAA
>CAZSUM010000066.1:7917-10073 GCA_964610015.1 uncultured Lentisphaeraceae bacterium | reverse complement strand
ATCAAAACCATCGACCCTTCCCTCAAAGTCGCGGTGGGCGGATACGCTGGCGTCCCATGCCCCTTTATCGAAAAGCTCTACCAACTCGGTGGTGGTAAATATTTTGACATCATGAATGTCCACCCCTACAGCCAACCGGCAAATCCAGAAGAACTGCTGGAACAGAAACTTTCAGATCTTCGTGCGTTGATGGCCACCCACGGTGACGCTAACAAACCCATCTGGATCACAGAAGTAGGCTGGTCTACCCAACAACAAAGTGCCACAGCACCGGGGTTAATCCGTGTGGGACTTAAAACAGCAAAACCAAGCAAAAAAGATGCTTGGCGAATCGTGGTGCTGGATGAACCGTCCTTTACCGCTCCTTCAGAAGAACTCCTAATACAAGAGTTACCCGAGAATTCCCGTGTACAGAGACTCTCGTTTGATGCACTTGTTCCCACTCTGAAAGCCTACGAAATCGATGCTGTCATTCTGCCTTTTGATGAAAAATTTATAGCCGACTATTTTGATACCCTTGTCGCGTATGTACAACAAGGTGGCATCCTAATCGAATGTGGAGGCATGCCCTTTTACTACCCCATGACGCGTAATAGCCAAGGCGTGTGGCAGGAATCCAAAACTCCCCGTGACAAATTCTGTCAGGCGTACCGCATCGGTTCCGAAGCGTGGTGGCACAATAAAGAAAAAATTCCCGAAAAGCTCTCTGCCTATTACACCGGTCCCGCTAAAGAATTGAACGCACCCAAACAAGGGTTTTCGGGCACACGATTCCTTTTCCCGGACAAACTCAAAGAGCAGGACCAATTTATTCCTCTTATCACCGGCGTTCAGAATGGCTACACAGGTACCGTTGCAGCGGTTTACAACTTTAACAGCGATCTAAAAGGCGCGGTTATCGTCTCCACGCTTTTTCAACAAAATGCGAGCAGGTGTAGCCTGTCAAAACAGGCCAAGGTGCTTCCGCGTGTCCATCTGATTGCACAACACTGTGGTGTCGAGCGCCTTTTCTGGTATGAATTCCAAGCGCCCGAAACCGATGCCTTTGACCCTGAAAGCCATTTTGGACTGGTCCATCAGGATCTGACACCTAAACCCGCCTATACAGCCTATAAAGCGCTGACCGCCCTGCGTCCTGCAGGCTCTGTTACCCTTGAAACCCCCTCTTGGAAAACATGTAATGAATCCATTTATCAACCTCACTGGCGTTTACCGAACGGTCAAGTCGCGGGTGCAATATGGACCACGCAAAAGCCGGGGCTCTACCAACTTACCTTTACGAGAGGAAATGAAGACATCACCTTCACCTCGCACTTAGGAGATCAGATAAAACCTTTTTGGAATGCCACAACCTCATCTTGCCTGTTAACCATTACGGATGCCCCGATCTACTTCACCGGTGGCACGCTGCAACAAATCAGCGCAGCCGATCTCTCGGCCCAAACGTTACGCGCAACCCTTCCGGAAACATTCAGGATTGCAACAGAGCAGTATCGTGGCATGCTGAAAAGACTCGCCAGCACAACCAATCAGTTCCCTCGCCGTTGGGAGAATGGCCAACTCGTAACGATTAATCCCAAAGAGTGGACCAGCGGCTTCTTTCCCGGCTCACTCTGGTATCTCCATGAATACACGCAATCTCCAGAATGGCGAGAGGCTGCGCTACATTACACCGCCATGCTGGAACAGATTCGTCACTACACCGGCAATCACGATATCGGATTCATGCTCTATTGTAGTTACGGCAATGGCCTGCGCCTCGCCCATCCAGAAGGATACGAGAACGTCCTCCTCGACGGCGCAACAGCGCTCTGCTCTCGTTATGTACCGAACCTAAAAATGATCCGTTCATGGGACAGCTATAACAATCCCGTGATTATCGACAACATGATGAATCTCGAGTTACTCATGTGGGCAGCTAAAAAAAGTGGCGACACACGCTTCAGTGAAATTGCGATCAACCATGCCGATCAAACCCATCTGCGTCACTTCCGCAGTGATGGCAGCGCTTACCACATTGTCGATTACAACCCGCGCAGTGGAAAAATCTTCGGCTATTATGCAGGCCAAGGAGCCTCAGCAGATTCGCCTTGGGCACGCGGCCAATCATGGGGTCTTTATGGCTTTACCATGATGTACCGCGAAACCAAAAAACC
>CAZSUM010000066.1:6031-7907 GCA_964610015.1 uncultured Lentisphaeraceae bacterium | reverse complement strand
TACTTAGCTCGCGCGAAACAACTGGCCGATTTTCTGATCAATCACAAAAACCTGCCCTCGGATGGGATCCCTTACTGGGACTATGGCGCCGCAGAGATCCCTTACGCCCCCCGCGACAGTTCAGCCGCCGCGATTATGGCCAACGCACTTCTAGAACTCAGCACCTTTGTTCAGCCAGAACAAGCGGTTCTTTATCAACAAACCGCGATCCGCCAACTCCTCACGCTCAGCTCTCCTGCTTACCTTGCGGAAATTGGCGACAATGGGAACTTCCTGCTTAAGCACGGGGTCGGCAATCTACCGGGGAACAGCGAAATCGACGTGCCTCTAAATTATGGCGATTACTACTTCCTAGAGGGCTTGCTGCGCTTCAAACGGAGTGGCTTATGATTTTTTAGTCGTGCCTCTGAAAGACCTAAAACGCAACGCCCAGTTCACTCTTTTGCTGTCAGTGATTCTGTTAGTGACTCGATCCTCCCCCCCTGCGACTAGGGTGTTGTAGGGTTGTGTTTTCAAAAATGGTCTGCAGATGGTCTGCAAAAATCGCAGCATCATCACCCTGATACCCAACCGCACGCGCGGTTTCTTCAAACAGATATTGGCGTTCTTCGGTGTACCCAGAAACAAGCGTTTCCATCAATTCACCCATTTCGCGCCGCTTTTCAGGCGTTCGCCCACTCTCATCAGCAAAGCTCGCCCTCAATTCATTCACACGAGCCACGGCCTCAACCAAGCGTGCATGATTTTCCAGCTGTTCTTGTGTCATATTGCGTTCATCCACAGCATCCAGAAAATCAACCCGATCGCGCGTACGTTGCTCCATAGTCTGCCGGAACTCTTCACGTTTATGCTGTATTTCAGCGTACTGTTCGGGATTCTCGCGACGTAACTTCTCCATGCTCGCCTCCCACCTTTGACGTCGCGACAGCTTGTTCTGCTCTGGCTCCTCAGGCTTTGTCGCTTTCGCAAGGGCGGGCTGCTGACGGCTCTTCTCCGCCAGTTGATGTTCCAACTCCGAAACCCGCTTGCGTAACTGAGCAAGCTCGTGTAATTCGACATCTTCACGTCGATTGTACGCTCGTGCCTCAGGCCGTTTTTTCAAAACTTCACTCGAAGGTTTCGGAACATTCAGCCTCTCATCAGAACGCTCTGCTTGACGAACATACTCAATCCCAGCCCCTATCAGTGCGCAAATCATCATGCCTAAACTGATTAAAACAATCTCTTTTCGCTGCATCATACCCCTCTTTTTTCCTCATCCAACACCGTTGACTATCACACGTATTTTGTTAAACGAAATCCCCTGAATAAAATTGCCTCAAAATATAACTGTTCGCGCGTCCCAAACACGCTTTTCAATTTCAGGAGTTATTCACCTGTGCTAACATATCGCTGACTAATGAATGTAGTACTGCCAGAACTGTGTTTGCGGGAACAGATCGCCCATGTGTGGCGCACAGTTATTCCCAAGGTGACTCAACTCACTAAAGATCAAACGTTGACGCTAAATGCCGATCATGTGCGTCAATGTGATGGATCAGGTGAAGCCTTGATCCTTGAAATTTACCGCTGTTCAGCCAAACAGGGCTTTGCCATCGTGTGTCACGATGCCCAAGGCGTCATCACAAGAACACTCAGCCTATTTGATGTTAGCCAGTTCAATGATGATCCCGCTTATGCCAACCCCGCGCGAAAAACTCACCTCTGCGAGCAAACTGGCGGGTCCGTCAACCGACTCTACCTCGAAATCAGAGATCAGCTTGCGTTTCTTGGTGAGACGGTTGTCGCGGTAGTTAAACTTATTGTGAAGCCGAAACGCGCCCGTTGGGGAGAGACGCTCCTGCATTTCGAGCGTGCCGGAATGGATGCCTTACCG
>CAZSUM010000066.1:2922-6021 GCA_964610015.1 uncultured Lentisphaeraceae bacterium | reverse complement strand
CTGCTGATTGGATTTCTACTGGGCCTCATCCTCGCATTCATGTCAGCCACCTCCTTTCGCCAATTTGGAGTGGAAGTCTATGTTGCTGACTTGATCGCGATCGGCCTGTTTCGTGAACTCGGGCCCCTCATTACCGCGATCATTCTGGCAGGGCGTTCAGGTTCTGCTTTTGCCGCAGAGATCGGCACGATGAAGGTCAACGAGGAACTCGATGCGCTCATTACCTTTGATCTGCCCCCCATTGCTTTTCTTGCGCTCCCACGCATCGTTGCCACCACACTAGCCATGCCCTTTTTAAGCATGTTCGCTGTTTTTGCCGGATTGTTCGGAGGCGTCTTGGTCCTCACCTCCATTGGCGTACCGGCGGTTGTTTACTGGCAACATGTGATCGCTGCTTCAAGCGTCAGTAACATCTGTTTTGGCTTGGGCAAGGCCGCAGTTTTCGGTCTGCTGGTTGGATTGGTCGGATGCGCACAGGGCATGCAAACCAGTCGGACTGCAGATGGCGTGGGCCGTGCCGCCACCGCCGCTGTAGTTGGCGGATTAGTCCTCATTACCCTTTCTGATGGCATCTTTGCGGTCCTCTCCTACCTGTTGGATTTCTGACCTATGACAGACAAACCCGTTATCACCGTCACGCATCTGGATGCAGGGTACGACACCCCGCTGATTCAGGACATTTCTTTCGAGGTACAACGTGGCGAAATCTTTGTCATTCTCGGTGGCTCAGGATGTGGCAAGAGCACCCTGCTTAAACATCTGATTGGACTGAATGCGCCATTAAAAGGAGAGATTCGTATCAATGGCGACCGAATTTTTGGCAGTTCGCCAGATGAACGGACACGAGCCATCCGTCACTTTGGAGTCACCTACCAGAGTGGTGCGCTTTTTGGGTCCATGACGCTACTTGAAAATGTTTGTCTCCCCTTGGAGTCCTTTACCTGCCTGCCACGCGCGGCGTGTCATCGAATCGCTGAAATGAAGTTAGATCAGGTCGGACTCAGAGCGTATATAGGATCATTCCCTTCAGACATCAGCGGGGGTATGAAAAAACGCGCTGCCATCGCACGGGCCATGGCCCTTGATCCTGAAATCCTTTTTCTCGATGAACCTTCTGCTGGATTGGACCCCGTCACGTCTGCCGCACTTGACCGCCTGATCCTGCGCCTACGCGATACCCACGGCGTGACGGTCGTCATGGTGTCACATGAACTCGCCAGTATTTTTGCTGTGGCAAACCGCTGCATCATGTTGGATCGACAGACTCGGAGCGTCATTGCGGAAGGGGCTCCGTCCTTGTTACGCGACCAGCCACCGAACGCCACGGTTCGCGCCTTTTTTAATAGAGAATCCGAACCGGAAACACCTGTTGTAACCGAAAAGATTGGACATACCTCATGAACGAAAACAAAGCCAACTACGCAAAAATTGGATTCTTTGTCCTCTCAGGTGTCGCATTGATTGTCGTGGCGATTGCCATTGCGGGTGCACGAACCTTTAATAAAAAAGTAATCCTCGCTGAGACTTACTTCGGCGAGTCAGTCACTGGACTTGATATCGGGTCGCCAGTCAAGTACCGAGGCGTCCCCGTTGGCGAGGTAAAAGAGATCGGGTTTGTCTACAGTGAGTATGGCAACGCTGCGGGGGAAGCGCTCACTCAGAACATGGCTCAGCAAATTCTTGTGGTAATGGCTCTTAACCCGGGAAGTTTCGGTCTGCTTGACGCTGGCGCGCCAGAGAAGGTGCTCAAGCAACTTGTTGACCAAGGATTGCGAGTTAAAGTAGCCAGCGCGGGTGTAACGGGATTGGCTTTTCTCGAGTTGGACTACTTCACGCAGGAGAGCGCGCAACCGCTACCCGCCAAGATGAGTTGGAAGCCCAACCATCCCTTTATCCCCTCTTCGGCCAGCACCATGACCACCTTGAAAAAGGCGATGGATGATGTCTTTGTCAAACTCAGTTCCATCGATTTGCAAGCACTGGGGGACGAACTCCTGATCACGCTCTATTTGTTACAAAACTTGTTGGCTAATACCGATGTTGGAACTTTAACTGAGGAGGCGACCGCATTAATGGTTGAATTGCGAAGCTCCAACGCCTCTGTTAAACGCTGGCTTGATTCACCCGAATTTATCGGGTTGCCCAACACATGTGAAGAGACAGTGCTTAGCGCAAAACATGCGATCACAAACGTTGTCGCTGAAATCACCCCGCTCACCCGCTCTTTGCATGATTTGAGTCGCACAGCCAACCATTTGGTTGAACAGACAAGTTGTGTTGTGAGCAACAACAGCGGACAGATCACTCAGACCCTTGCAGCGCTCAAGCAAACAGCACAAACGCTTAATCGCACCACCGGATCACAACAAGAAGACCTGATCACATTACTGCAAACCTCACGACGTACCGTCGAACGCTTGGAACAAGCCATCAATGAACTACGTGCAAATCCCGCTGCGCTGCTGTTCAGTCCACCCCCACAACCCCTTCCCGAAACACACCATCCCTGATCGTTGTCCTAATAAAAGAAGAGGCTCCTATGACACTCAAAACAACTCTGATTCCTCTCTGTGTTTTTCTGTTGAGCGGCTGCTTAGGCGGCAAGAATGCTCAGCAGCGTGCAGCCACTTTGAAACGCACCTTCATTCCCATGGCTGCTCACGCTCAAGCCGTCAAACCCTCGCCCGACTTTGCGCCTGTCAAGATTCGAACGTTTCGTGTCATGCCACCTTTTGACGGACACGACTTTCTTGTACGCCGCGCAGGAGGCGAGTTTGTAACTGACTATTACAATGGATGGGTTGCTTCCCCTGGCGACTTGATTCGCGTTCAGGCCACGCGCTATCTGCAGGATGCTAACGTGTTCACGGCCGTGTATGACGCAGGGTGCGGCGTTCGCTCACCACTGGGCATTGAGGGTATTGTAGAAGAACTCTACCTTGATTACTCAGGGGAAACACCCGCTGCCGTGATCTCCCTGCGCCTGCTCGTAATGGATGAGCGCTCACCAGAATTAAACGTATTGTTCTCAACAACGGCACAAGGACGGATGGATCTGTCTACGTCAGATAAGAAGAACCCAGCAGATGCTTTTGGCCG
>CAZSUM010000066.1:0-2912 GCA_964610015.1 uncultured Lentisphaeraceae bacterium | reverse complement strand
ACAGCGGCACTGACACAAGTCACTCAAGCACTCACACAGGCCGATCTCCCTAAAACACCTGAAACGCTTAATAAATCTCATCCGTAACCGGAGGAATGTAATCTAATCCCTCGCGTTGCTCAATTAAGCTGATTCCCTTCCAAATGCCGGTGCGCCAGCGCCACCAGAATCCTATCGCGAGCACACACACATACAGGGCGAGCCAACTCCACAGCTCCAGTATCCCATAGCCGAGCCAAACCAGCAAAAACGCCCCAGGAACGAGAAAGAGCCAACTCCCAATAATCATGTAGATCATGACAAAGCGCGTATCGCCAGCCCCTTTTAATGCGCCGCTGAGAACAATCGAGATAGTATCCAGCAATCCCCAAGCCGTCATCAGATAGAGCATCATGCGTCCAGTCTGCAACAACTCGGCAACGTCGAAAGAGGCCTTGTCACTTTGAAATAATTCAAAATAGTAGCGAGGAAAAAGAACAAACGTAGACCCAATAATGCACATGTAGAGCAGGGCCATCTTCAATCCCGTATAGCCAGAGCGTTCAGCCGCTTCTGGACGTCGTGCTCCCTGATGTTGACCAACCAACGTCGATGCCGCTAATCCAAATCCAAGCAAGGGCGCAAAGGCAAGGTTGTTGATACTAAAGGCGATATTACTGGCCGCAAAGGCCACGTCATCCAATCCTCCGGTCAACATGATAAAGACCGCAAACGATCCAATATCCATCAGCAACTGCAACCCAGAGGGTGTGCCAAAACGAATGATGCGCACGATGAGTCGAATCTCTGGATGCCAGATCGTAACAGGGTGTCCCCCCTTAACAGAAGTCGCGTCCTCGTAGCAGTTTACCAAGCGCGCACAACAGACCCGGTAGGCACGATAAAAGGGAATGCCCTGTAGCAGGCAGGTCACCGTTGCTGATATCAGCGTCGCATACGCTGCACCACGAATGCCAAGTTCAGGAGCCCCCCAGTGTCCGAAGATCATGGCGTAGTTCAAAACAATGTTCAGCACACACCCCAGCGTGTTCGCGACCATATTGATTTTCGTTCGCCCAATCCCCATAAAGTAGCCGCCAATCGCTGAATTCAGCGGCACAATAACGCCCCCCGCCATGAGAATCAAAAAATAGTCTTTCTCAGCAATGAGCACCTCGGGTGCGTGCCCACTCAACGTCATAAGCCAAAGCCCCAACGGAATTTGAATCAAGATCAAAGGCCAAGAGGCAAACGCCAACCAAATTCCCTGCACAGTCGAACGAACACATTGAACCGGATCTTTTGCTCCGTGGTAGTGAGCCGTAAAGGTTCCGGCATAGCCAGCCAATGCCTGAAAGAAACAGACGAGTGTATGGGCGAGAATCCCGGCAGGCAGAGCCGCCTGAATCGCAACCGGGCTATAACGCGAGAGAAACACGCGATCGCAAAACTGCATGATAGTATAGGAGCCCATGCTGAAAATCAATGGGGCGGCAATGCGCCACATTTCACGATAGCCCCCCAGTATTTCTTGCGTCTGTCGCCCCTCGCGTCTCACCCATCTCTCCCCGTTTAAAAAATGAACGGAGCCCGCCCCTCCCAGATCCAAGACCTCTACGGAGAGACGGCCTCCGTGCCGTCGGACTTATCTGCGTGTATCACCCAAAACTACAGCAGATCGTTGACTTTGGCCATTACCTCAAACGAATCCGCCACATAGACGACATCGGCCTTACCCTGCGCCCAGCCGCAATTAGGATCGAGATTGATCGCACGACGCTCGTTGATAAACCGCCAACCCACCGCATGTGGTTCCTCACCATGACAGCAAGTCGCCAAGCCTTTAGGATGACGAGGCGTACTGCCCGTCTGACCAATCTGATTCATGTGCGACATAAAACTCAAGGTTTCCTGACCCTCACTCTGGATGTCCACCAGCGATTTGCTGCTTCCCAGAGATGATTTCGTTTTACTGAGGAACCCTTGAATCAACTGACCTGCCTGTCCGATATGCGACTGACCATCCTTCTGCTTCTTGGTCCATCCGGCACCTGCTACAAAGAGCAACGCTGCATCTGGACGAATGGTCTGCGCATCAGCCGTCGGCACTTGAATACCCGTTACCGTTGTGCGCATTCCCCCCTCTTCAAGCACAACAGCCACATGCTCCGCCTGTACCGAACCCGCAACACCCTGCCAAGGCACATTCACACCACTGTCGATCAGCAACATCCAAGGACGCGCCGTCCGACTAAAAGAGTCTCTCCTTCAGCCACCAACGAGATAATGTGTGTGTCAATCTGCGCGCCCGCACGATAGGCCACACCCGGCATACACCGCGCAAAACGCGAAGTTCCCGGTGCCACGACCACATCCGCACCCGCCGCCTTCACCAAAGCCGTCGCAGCCGCAGCATCTGTCGAGTAGCGGGGCAAACAGTAGTCATCCCCTTCGACCACGAAGAACGCTTGAGCGCCACATCCCGCAAGGGTATCCGCTGCCGTAGCCGCATCTTTGCCCAGCACACCGACGCTCAATGCCGCGCCTGCCTGCGACGCCAAGTTTACACCGGCCGACAAGGCCTCTAACGCGGCTTTGGGCAACGTCCCGTCAGCCTGCGTATGCAATAACGCCAAAATCTTTGTCATGCTTCCTTCTCCCTGTCTACTGGTTGATCCACTCAACAATCTCGCGCGCAATCTCGTCTACCGAGGCATCTTTGACAAGCCGTGTCTGACGTTTCTGCGCTGGAATCTCAGTCTTTTCATAGACGATCTCACCCACACCCGACGGCGTTGGTTTGGCTTTTTGAAGCGCAGGCATTACGCTACGCATGTTCGCCATACCAACCTGAGGATTGTTGGGCGGCTCCGGCAAATTACCCGTAGCCCATGCCAGAACAGCAGGTGCACCCGAACAGGTAGAGGCCAAAT
>CAZSUM010000065.1:0-11302 GCA_964610015.1 uncultured Lentisphaeraceae bacterium | reverse complement strand
CAGCACATTCGCATCCTTGATTAGAGGAGGCCCTAACGAGACCGCTTCAGGACGCAAGCAGAGAACAACCTTTTCGTTTACGGCCAGATCCGGTGGCATTGTGTGAGAAGAGAAAAAGACACCAAAGTGCGTTTCGATTCTCAACACGCCATTTGATGCGACTTGTTGAACCCAGCCTTCAATAAAATTAGCCTCACCAATAAACCCAGCGACAAAACGATTAATGGGTTTGCTATAAACGTCCTCAGGCGTACCGATCTGTTCAATGCACCCCGCACGCATCACCGCCATCCGATCAGCAATTGACAACGCCTCCTTCTGATCATGCGTTACATAAATCGCAGTGATACCCGCTTGCTTACAAATCCGGCGAATCTCCAAACGCATCTCCAAGCGTAATTTTGCATCCAGATTCGAGAGTGGCTCATCCAGTAGTAGACACTGCGGTTCAATCACCAACGCACGTGCTAAAGCCACCCGTTGTTGTTCACCACCAGAGAGCTGATTGGGACGAGCTTTAACTCGATCAGCCATACGAACCCGTTCCAGCGCGTGTCTGACCCGCGTACGAATCTCCGCACGTGACACACCCCGCATCTCCAACCCGAAGGCCACATTCTCAGCTAATGTCATATGCGGCCACAAGGCATAACTCTGAAACATCAACCCTGCATTACGCTGGTTAGGGGGAAGATGGGTCACCTCCGTTTGATCAAAGTAGATCTGCCCCACATCAGGTACACAAAAACCGGCAAGCGTTCTTAAGAGCGTCGTTTTTCCGCATCCACTGGGACCCAAGAGAAAAAAGAGTTCCCCTGGCTGGATTGCGACAGTGACATGACACAGGGCATTGACGTCACAAAATCGTTTAGAAATATCTGTTACTGTTATTGCCACTGCGGTCATACATCCCCGATTTTTTTTAAAACGCTTGTAAACCATTTTAATGGGGGGCCTTGACTCTGGCAAGTCGTTATACTCAAGACCTTCATTAAAAAATTAAAACTTAAAAAAAATTTCAGCTATACAAGCTCCCCCTCTCTTTCTTATAATCAATCGGCATATTGTACTTTCCCGTTTAGGAGGTGACTTCATATGGCAATCTTGATGCAAGGTCTGGTTCTAATGGTGTCTGGTATGGGCATCGTTTTTCTTTTTCTCTCGTTACTCGTGTGGGTTATGAACCGTATGGCAAAGATAATCCCACGCTTTAACCACATCCTTCCGGATGAAGCTCCAAAGAAAAAACCACAATTTAAACAACAATCCAATTCAGATGACATTTCTATTGCAATTGCCATCGCTGCTGTTCAGAGTCGTCTTGCCTAAATCATTTATCCCTTTTAAAAGTAACCTGTGAAGGAGTCGTAGCCGTGTCAAAAAAACAAGTCAATTTCATGTGTACCGCGTTTCGTGATGGATTTCAGTCTGTCTATGGAGCCCGTGTTTTAACCGAAGATTTCATGCCCGCCGTCGCTGCAGCACGCGAAGCTGGCATCTCATATTTCGAAGCAGGTGGCGGCGCCATGTTTCAGTCGCCGTTCTTTTACTGCAACGAAAACTCTTTCCATATGATGGATCGTTTTCGCGAAGTAGCAGGACCAGATGCGAATCTGCAAACATTGGCTCGTGGTGTAAACATTGTTTGCCTAGATTCAGCGTCCTCAGATGTCATTAACCTGCATGCCAAACTTTTCAAGAAGCATGGCATCACAACCATTCGTAATTTTGATGCCCTCAATGACGTCAACAATTTAATCTATTCGGGCAAGTGCATTCATGAAGCAGGCTTGAAGCATCAGGTGGTTGTCACCATGATGGCTCTGCCTCCGGGCTGTACGGGAGCGCATGACCCTGATTTTTACGAAAAGACACTTCGTAAGATTCTGGATGCAGGTATTCCCTATGACTCGGTTTGTTTTAAAGACGCCTCTGGAACCTCAGTGCCAGCGTACGTTCACGAAACAATCAAGCGTGCACGGAAGATGTTGCCAGCAGGCACCAGCATTCAATACCACACGCATGAGACAGCTGGATGCGGCGTAACAGCCTACAAAGCAGCCCTTGATGCAGGCGCGGATACCATTGACCTCTCGCTCTCGCCTGTTTCCGGAGGTACTTGCCAACCAGATCTGATTGTCATGTGGCACGCGCTACGCGGCAGTGAGTATGAACTGAGCATTGATATCGACAAAGTCCGTGAAGCTGAAAAGATCTTCTGTGAGTGCATGAAAGATTATTTCTTGCCGCCAGAGGCCACCAAGGTTGAACCCATGATTCCTTGGTCGCCCATGCCGGGCGGCGCTTTGACCGCAAACACCCAGATGTTGCGCGACAACAATCTGATGGATCGGTACAACGAGATGATCGATGCCATGTCGGAAGTTGTCCGTCGTGGTGGCTTTGGCACATCCGTGACGCCTGTCTCTCAATTCTACTTCCAACAGGCCTTTAGCAATGTGTTGCAGGGTCCATGGAAGAAGATTGCGCCGGGCTACGGCAAAATGGTACTCGGCTACTTTGGCAAAACGCCGGTTCCGCCAGATCCGGAGATTGTAAAGATCGCCTCCGAACAACTAGGGCTACAACCCACTGAAAAGACAGTTTTGGAGATCAACGACAAGGATCCGAAGAAATCGCTCGACTATTTCAAGAAGATGTTGACCGACAAGAATCTGCCCTTGACCGATGAGAACGTTTTCATCGCTGCAGCGTGTCAGGAAAAGGGCATCCTCTTCCTCGAAGGTAAAGCAACGTTGGGTATCCGTAAAAACGTGGCTACAAAATCTGCAGGTGCAGCCAGTACCACTAAACCCGCTGGGTATACGGTCACTGTTAATGGCAAGCCCTTTGCCGTTGAACTAAACGGTGATGCCGCAATTGTGAATGGAAAGACCTATGCGATCAGCGTTGCGGATGGTGTTGCAGAAGCCCAACATAAAGCACCAGAAGGCGCATCAGCAACAACTCATGAGGTCAAAGCCATGGTACCCGGCGCGGTACTTCGTATCACAACGTCAGTTGGCGCAGAAGTCAGCGAGGGTGATGAGCTCATGGTGATGGATGTGATGAAGATGGAAACTCCGATCGCATCACCCTGTGCAGGAACCGTCAAGACCATTCATGTTAACCAAACCGATAAGGTCAATACGGGCGATGCGCTCGTAACAATCGGCTAATCGCTTCCCAGCACGGCGGCATACCCGCCGCGCTGGGACACTCAGTCCTCTTTGAAACTAGAGAATCGTCACTTTTGGATATTGCTATGAAAAAGATGTTTTTAACCTGCACAGCTGGCCTTGTGCTCTTTTTGTCGCAGGCCATTGCCGAGCCTCAAACGCCGGTGACCCCTTCAACTGACACCGCAACAGAACTGGCTCCTGCCACTGCACCGGTTAAACCAGAGGCAACTTGGCGTGACACACTTGCCAAGGTCAAAGGGCTGGCGGCCACGACAGGTATCAAGGGTTTTATGACCTCTGAAGCGCCTGAATATTTGACCAAGGGTTATCTGACCCCAGAGGGCGCATTGATTCCAGGCCATGAGATTAAAGTAATCGGAAATCTCCCCTATGAATCATGGTCTTACTCTGCCTCGGACTGATCTATCTTGCAATCGTTAAAGGGTTTGAGCCCTTACTGTTGTTGCCGATCGGATTCGGAGGCCTGCTCGCTAACATGCCTTATTCGGGAGTCACCAATCCCCCTGTTGTCGATGCAGTCACCAAACTCGTTACAGAGCCCGGCGGATTTCTCTATTATTTCTTCGATTTCGGTGTTGGGACAGGGCTTTTCCCGATCATCATCTTTATGGGCGTAGGTGCCATGACGGATTTCGGACCGTTGATTGCAAATCCACGAACCGCTCTATTGGGCGCTGCCGCTCAGTTTGGTATTTTCATTGCCCTGTTCGGCGCACTCTGCTTGTCAGAGCTAACCGGAGACTTTATTAAATTTAATATTCAAGAGGCGGCCTCAATCGGAATTATCGGCGGCGCAGATGGCCCGACAGCCATTTGGCTGACCTCCAAACTAGCACCGAATCTGCTCGGTGCAATTGCCGTTGCAGCCTACTCCTATATGGCCCTCGTGCCCATTATTCAACCACCGATCATGCGCTGGTTGGTTCCTGTTGAGCAACGTAAGATCAAAATGAATCAATTGCGCCATGTCTCAAAAATGGAAAAAGTCTGTTTTCCTCTAACCGTTCTTTTGCTCTGCGCGTTGCTCTTACCCAGTGCCGTACCCTTAGTTGGAGCGTTAATGCTGGGTAACTTGGCACGCGAGGTGGGACCGATGGTTAGCCGTATTGCTGACACGATGTCGGGTCCGCTGATTAACATTGTGACGATTCTGCTTGGGTTGGCAGTCGGGTCTAAACTGGCCTGTGAAAAGTTTTTGAATGCTGAAACTCTCGGCAT
This sequence comes from uncultured Lentisphaeraceae bacterium, assembly GCA_964610015.1. Classification (GTDB taxonomy): domain Bacteria; phylum Verrucomicrobiota; class Kiritimatiellia; order RFP12; family UBA1067; genus CAZSUM01. The sequence goes on along the minus strand of CAZSUM010000065.1, from coordinate 6,881 downwards.
TCTTGCACTGGGGCTCATCGCCTTCGCATGTGGAACGGCTGCTGGCTGTCTGATGGCTCGCTTGATGAACAAACTGTCAAAAGAGCCGATCAATCCGCTAATTGGTTCTGCGGGTGTTTCGGCAGTCCCCATGGCTGCGCGTGTTTCAAATAAAGTCGGCCTTGAATCTGACCCTACCAACTACCTGCTGATGCATGCCATGGGGCCCAATGTCGCAGGCGTCATTGGTTCAGCCGTGGTAGCCGGCGTGCTATACACCCTCTGCAAATAACCCCAAGCTGCTTTAACTCAATCACAGCTCCAACGCACGATGTGTCACTGTCGTGAGTGGGAGCTGTGATGCTTTTGCAACTCGCATATTTTCAACAGTTCGTTTAGTAATTCGACCTTGAGGGAGCGTTGCCCTGTAGACGTGTAGCATCAATTTGAAGTGGGTGAAGGCATGCGGAATGCTTCCGAGGAAGATGATCTCTCGGAGGTCTAGGCCGGTCTGCTCTTGCAGAAGATGGGGCAGTTCAAGATCCGTGGGGGGGCATGGCACCATACCGCCGGGAAGTTCCCAAAGCCCTCCAAGAAGTCCTGAGCTAGGACGCTGAACAAAAAGAAAACGTCCAGCCCTACGACAAATCCGTACAGCTAGCGCATGGCGAGTGGGAAGTGGCCGGTGGGTCGCTTTAACCGGAAAATCGTTTTGCACGGCTTCGCGTCGTGCAAAACAATCGTCCCGCAACGGACACTGTGCACACTTAGGATCACGGGGGCTACACACGGTGGCTCCGAGGTCCATCATGGCTTGATTAAAATCCCCTGGTAAAGCGACCTGATCGATCTGTGGCTGAAGCCAAGCCGCCAACTTACGCCGCGCAACGGTTTTTCTGAAATCATCGTGCCAACCTAGCAATCGTGAGAAAACGCGGATGACATTGCCATCAACCACGGGCGCATAAACGCCGAAACAAATGCTAGTAATGGCGGCCGCCGTATAAGGGCCTACACCTGGCAAAGTAGCCCAATCTTCAACCGTAACCGGCATCTGCCCACCTTGAGCCACAATACGCTGAGCTGCTTTTCGTAAATTACGAGCACGCGAGTAGTATCCTAACCCCTCCCATGATTTAAGAACCGCTTGTTCAGACGCAGCCGCCAAACGGGTCAGACTGGGGAATTGAACCAAGAAACGGTTAAAATAGCCACCCACTGTGCTGACTTGCGTCTGTTGCAACATGATCTCGCTGACCCAAACAGCATACGGGTCAGGATGATCGCGCCACGGCATTTCCCGACGCTCCGCTGCGTACCAGCGTAACAAACGCTCAGGCAATCGAAGCTCCCTGTCGTTTTGATCGCGTCGAACCCTCACACGCTGGATTCCTTACGTTGGATTCCTTAAATCAAGCGCCATCGCGATTTCAGGACAGGTAAACGGATCAGCGTGTTTCGTACAGTTAATGCACCCTATATAAATTTTATGCATCACCAGAGTCTTGGGAATCACGCGAAATCCAAGCGCCGTAAAGAAATCAGGCGCAAAGGTTAAAACAATCGCTTGAGCAGGTTCAAAGCGCCGAATGGCCTCTAAAATAGAGCGGACAATGCGTGCACCAACCTGTTTACGACGAAATTGATGATCTACCGCCACGGATTGAATCTCAACAGAAGCCAACTCTGGCTTACCAATCTCAGGCAAAATCTTCCATGCGGCACACCCCACCACCCTGTCTTCAAACTCGCCGACAACAAACCGGTCGATGTTCTGAATCACATCGCCAAGTGGCCGTGGGATCAGGTCGTCATGATGTAAACGGATCAGTTCAAAGATTGCCATCGCATCTTTTAGAACTGCCGGACGAATAGAGATGTGCTGAGTGTCTTGCATAAATGGAAGTTAAGATACCCCTTTTATCCTCTGTTTCTCAAGCGGAAAAAAGGGTCCGAGGATCTATTCAATACCGCAATTTATGTTTTCCAGTCTTGTTTTAATCCTGCTCGGGAGTTATTATCTCAAAGATATTTTGATTATTCTGGGGAAGGTACCGACAACGTATGAGCACTCGGTTTTTTACCAACCGCCGCGACAATACACTGATTGATAAGTTCGCCGGTGTTTTTTGCAACAATCCTGACATCCGTTTTTTCGACGCTTTGGTCGGCTACTTCCGGACATCTGGATACTTCGCCCTCCGTCCGCACTTGGAAAAGCTTACCAAAATCCGCATCCTTGTCGGGATCGACGTTGACGAACGCGCCGCCCATTGTCAGGAACGCGGCCTGCTATTCGATGCGTCGGCACCCTCCGCCATCGAAACCTTTATGTCGGACATCAAAAAGGATATTGCCGAGGCCCGCTACGACGCCGCAGTCGAGGCCGGCATCCTCCAGTTCATCGCGGATGTAGCCTCCAAAAAGGTCGAACTGCGCGCTCACCCTTCCCGCAAGCTTCACGCCAAAATCTACATTTTCCGCCCCGCCGACTACAACGAGCACAAGCACGGCAACGTCATCACCGGCTCATCCAATCTGACAGACGCGGGCATGGGCACTGGCAAAGGCCCCGCCAATTACGAGTTCAATGTCCTGCTCAGCAATTACGACGACGTTGTTTTTGCCACCGAGGAATTCGATGCGCTCTGGGCTGAAGGAGTTGACATCCTGCCCGCGCGACTCGCGACCCTGAAGGACGAGACATACCTCAACGACACCATCACCCCCTACGAGCTTTACCTGAAATTCCTGATCGAGTATTTCGGACGCGGAGTCGAATTCGATCCATCCGCCGCCGATGACCTTCCCGACGGCTACAAGCGCCTCAACTACCAGACCGACGCCGTCAACCAGGGTTTTGACCTTCTGCGCAAGCACAACGGTTTCTTCCTGGCTGATGTGGTCGGCCTCGGCAAGACCATCGTAGCCTGCCAGATCGCCAAGAAGTTTTTTTTCTCCAACGGCTACCCCGTCCATATCGGCCGCACGCTAATTATCGTGCCACCCGCCGTACGCGACTCGTGGAAAGAAACAATTGCAAAATTCCAGCTTCATAACGTGGATATCGTCTCCAGCGGCAGCCTCCATAAAGTGCGCCACCCCGACCGCTACGACCTCGTGATTGTGGACGAGGCCCACAAGTTCCGTAACGATTCGGCCGACATGTACGACCAGTTGCAGCGCATCTGCAAAACCAAGGTCCGCAATAACTCCACCAACCGCCTCGAACCCAAGAAAATGATGCTGATATCGGCCACCCCCTTCAACAACTCTCCGCGGGACATCTACAACCTGCTCCTGCTCTTCCAAGACGGCAAGGAGACAACGCTGGATATTGCCAATCTACAGGGCTTCTTCGCCGAACGGATGGACGAATGGACGGAGGCAAGACAACTACCGACCGCCGAAGCCCGCAAAGCTGTCATGGTTATTACAAAAAAAATCCGTGAGAAAATCCTCACCCCTATCACCGTTCGCCGCACCCGCACCGACCTCGATGCGCAGGAAACCTACAAAAAGGACCTCGAAGCACAGGGCATCGTTTTTCCCAAGGCGGGAACCCCGCAGAAGATCCTGTATGTGCTCAACGCCGAAATGAACCTCGCCTACGACCACACGCTCGATATGCTCAGCTCGGCAAAAGGCCTCACATACAACCGCTACCGCGCCATCCAGTATCTCAAGAACCCCGAGCTGAAGGTCAAGTATCCCAACGCTGACCGGGTCTCTATCCAACTCGCCGCCATCATGAAGACCCTGCTGGTCAAACGACTCGACAGCTCGTTCCACGCCTTCCGGGCTTCGCTCCACCGATTCCGCGACGCGACAGCCGCCATGGTCACGATGTTCGACGCGGGCCGCGTTTTCATCGCACCGGAGTACAATGTCTCCGAATACATCCTCGAAGACCGTGAGGAAGAGCTGATCAACGTGCTCACAACGGCGATGTCCTTCGACCCTACCATCACCATCTGTTCTCCGGACGACTTCGCCGATGGCTTTCTGGAGGGATTGCGACACGATCTCATCGTTCTTGAGGGCCTCTGTGAAGACTGGGATGCCTTCAACGGTTCTGGACCCGAGTTAGAGAATGACCCGAAGTTCGACACCTTTGTCGATAAATTCCCCGCGTTGTTCGATCCGACCCGCAACCCGTCCCGTAAGCTTGTGGTTGTCACCGAATCTGCCGAGACCGCCGCTTACCTCGAAAAACGCCTCGCCGTGGCCTGTCCCGAACAGCCCGTATTGCGCATCGACTCCTCCAACCGCAAAGAGAAACAGGATGTTATCCGCGCCAATTACGACGCCAATCTCGAACCCCGCTCGCTCTGGCGCGACGACTTCCCCATCCTGATCACCACCGAGGTCCTCGCCGAAGGCGTCAACCTCCATCGTGCCAACACCGTGGTCAACTACGACACCCCTTGGAACGCCACCCGCCTGATGCAGCGCCTCGGGCGCGTTAACCGCATCGGAGCCACCGCGTCCCTGATCCACAACATCGTCTTCTTCCCCACCGAGAAGGTTGACCGCGACATCGACCTTCAGAAGAAGGCCGTCATGAAACTCCAGGCCTTCCACACCGCCCTCGGCGAAGACTCGCAGATCTACTCCGAGACCGAAGAGATCGATTCCTTCGGCCTGTTCGATCACGAGATCAACGAAGAACGCGACGAGCGCCTTGACTACCTCATGGAACTCCGCCGCTACAAGACTGAACAACCCGCCGAGTTCCGCCGTATCAAGTCCCTTCCGGTCCGCGCCCGCGCCGGCCGCGCCAACAAGGCTAAGACCGGCGGCACCGTCGCCTTCATCCGCAACCGCCGCCGCGACGCCTTCACACTGATTCCCGCATCAGGCGAACCGCAAGACCTCTCCTTCGTGGAGTGCGCCCGCGAACTGAACGCCAAGCCCTCCGAAAAACCCGTGCCGCTGCCGACCGGCCACCACGAACAGGTCCGCCTCGCCGTCGAACACTTCGAGGCCGCCATCCAGACCGAACTCACAGCCAACCGCAAAGTCACCTCCAAACACACGCCCGCCGAACAGAGCGCCCTCGCCCTGCTCAAGACCCTCTCGGGCTTCCACCTGCTCAGCCCCGAAGAGCAGCACCTCTGCCGCGTCGCCATGGACGCCGTCGGCAAGGTCAAGTTCCAGAAACTCGCGGGCAAACTCTCCTCGCTTGCCAAGAAACACAAAAAGGACCCCATGCAACCGGCCGACTTCATCGACCGCGTTCTGGCCGTCCTCAAGTCCTACCCGTTGCTTGAACCCTCGAACCCCGACGTGCCGGATGCCCCGCCCGCCGAATTCACCCCCGACATCATCATCTCCGAGTCCTTCGTCTAGCGGACGCGCTAAGAAAAAGACCAAGAAATCGAATAAGCACAGACAATGAAACTGCGCATCTTCATCAGCAGCGTCCAGAAGGAGCTCGCCGCCGAACGGCAGGCGCTCAAGGCTTATGTCTTAGGCGATCCGCTCATGAGCCGGTTCTTCGACATCTTTCTGTTCGAGGACCTTCCCGCTACGGACCGGCGCGCTGACCAGGTCTATCTCGAGGAGGTTGCACGGTGCGACATCTATTTGGCGATCTTTGGCAATGAGTACGGCTGGGAGGATCCCGACGGCCTTTCGCCGACGCATCGCGAATTCAATGCGGCCACAGAATCAGGCAAGGAACGGCTGATTTTTGTAAAAGGCTCCTCCGACGATGCCCGCCACAAGAAGATGTTGGCGTTGATCCGCAAGGCCGGCGACGAACTCATCCGACGCCGCATCAACTCCTGCGAGGAACTGATCGCCGCCGTCTACGCCAGTCTGATCAAAGTGCTGGAAGCGCGTGAGCTGATCCGCTTCGCCCCCTTCGACGCGAGCTACTGCCGCAACGCCACCCTTGACGATCTGGATTTCGAGAAGATCACCCGGTTTCTTGTGCTTGCCCGCCGCGGCCGCAGTTTCCCGCTCCCCGAGGATACCCCGCCGCAGGATGTCCTGACGCACCTCAACTTGCTCGACAACGGCCGCCCGACCCATGCCGCCGTCCTGTTGTTCGGCAAGCAGCCGCAGCGCTTCCTCATCTCATCCGAAGTGAAGTGCGCCCATTTCCACGGCACCGAGGTCAGCAAGCCCATTCCCTCCTACCAGGTCTACAAGGGCACGCTCCTCGAACTGGTCGACCAGGCCAAGGACTTCGTCCTCTCTAAAATCGACCTCTGGGTGGGAACGCGCGCCCAAAGCGCGCAGGCGCCGACCGCCTATGAGATCCCGCAGGAAGTGGTCTCCGAGGCCATCGTCAACGCCATCGCCCACCGCGACTACACCAGTAACGCCAGCCCCACGCCTCCGTCCCGACAAACCCCCTCATTGCCGAACCGCTCTACCTGACCCAATACATCGAACGCATGGGCACCGGTATCAGGGATATGATCAACCGTTGCCGCAAAGCCGGCCTCAACCCTCCCGAAATCCGGATCGACGGCGGCTCCTGGGTGACTACCGTCTGGAGGAAGCCGGGTGAGAAGGTCAAACAGGCGGCACGCCTGCGGCTAGGGTCACAGCCAGAGTCGCGGCTAGAGTCACGGCTAGAGTCACGGCTAGAGTCGCTTCTTGCCGCACGCGTCTTTTCGAGACTTGCCCAAAACGACTTAGGCAAAGCCGAGATCTCGCGACAACTGGGACATAAAACTGTTTCCGGTGAACTTCACAAACAGATCAAACGTCTGGTCGAAGCGGAACTGATTGAAATGACCATCCCCGATAAGCCAAACAGCCGCCTCCAGAAGTACCGCCTCACCCAAAAAGGCCAAGCCCTTCTCGCATCCCTGCAACCGAAAGGAAAAACGTGATCATACCCATCAGCATTGTGTATTCCCAACTTCCGCACTTTAGAACTCCCG
>CAZSUM010000064.1:0-11371 GCA_964610015.1 uncultured Lentisphaeraceae bacterium | reverse complement strand
AGGCATGGAACGCTTCCTTTTATATCTGCGGCATTTAACTTTACAATTTTCGCATCACGTGCAAGGAGCGGTTTTCATTTGCCAGGGGATGAGTGTTTGTGTATAAGTGTCAAGTCTGGGTTAGGCTAAATGGTTTAGCACGTTCAGATCATCATTAAGGGGGTAGAGATGGCGGTCAAGGGATCACGCAGAGATTTTTTGAAACTTTCAACAATCGCTAGTTCTGGCATTGTCGCGGCAAATGTTTTCACGCCGATTCAAGCTTCGGCACAATCTACCACGTCTGCTAAGACCATGATGGGATTTAAAGCACCTAAATTGGACCGTGTTCGTGTGGGCTTGATTGGTGTTGGATCACGCGGAAGCAGTCATCTTGGACAATTGCTGAAATTTGAAGGGGTGGCTGTTACCGCAATCTGTGACACATACAAAACCAATCTTGATCGTGCGGTCAAATGTGTTGTGGACGCCGGACAACCTGCCCCCTTCGCATGTGGCGATAGTCCGGAGGCTTATAAACGGCTTCTCGAACGTGATGATGTGGATGCTGTGTACATTGCGACTCCGTGGAAATTGCATGCGCCGCAAGCGATTGAGGCAATGAAGGCTGGCAAACATGCGTTCTCTGAGGTTCCGGGGGCCTTAACGGTTGAAGAGTGTTGGGAGCTGGTCGACACGTCTGAAAAAATGCAACGCCACTACATGATGTTGGAGAACGTTAATTATGGGCGTGAAGAGTTGATGGTGCTAAACATGGTCCGACAAGGACTTTTTGGCGAATTGCTCCATGGTGAAGCTGCGTATATCCATGAACTACGGGGCCAGATGAATCAAGTGGAACATGGTACAGGTTCTTGGCGGACGTTACATTACGCGAGTCGGAATGGGAATCTTTATCCAACACATGGTCTAGGTCCGGTAGCTCAGTATATGGGCATCAATCAGGGTGACCGCTTCGACTATCTCAGTTCCGTTTCTTCGCCAGCGATGGGACGGCCATTATACGCTAAGGAGAAGTTTCCAGCTGACCACAAGTGGAATCAGATTCCGGCTTGGCATTGCGGTGATATAAGTACAACCATGATTAAAACGATTAAGGGTCGTTCGATTATGGTGCAGTGGGATGAAACGTCCCCTCGGCCCTATACGCGTCATAATTTGATTCAGGGAACACGCGGAACTTTTGCGGGTTTTCCAAATCGCATTGCGGTTGACTACAAACGTGAGGACTTGCCGGAACCGATTCAGAAGATGCTGGGTGACAAGCCACGGACAAATTATCATTCGTGGGATCAAAATATGGACCCGTGGTTTGCGGCGTATGATCACCCCCTTTGGAAGCGGATGGGTGCGGAGGCCGAACGTGTCGGTGGCCATGGCGGCATGGATTTTATTATGAACTGGCGCGTTATCTACTGTTTACGCAATGGTGAGCCGCTTGATCAGAGTGTGTATGATTCTGTGACGTGGAGTGTGGTCGGACCGTTAAGTGAGAAATCACGGTCTCTTCGCAGTACGTCCGTGGATGTCCCTGATTTTACCCGTGGTGTATGGGAACATACTGCACCGCTAGGTATTATCTCCTGATCGCGCTCAAGGGATTTACAGTCTAGACGCCTTCGTTGATTCCATGGTATTTGAAGTAGGCTTCAGCGACGTCATTGCCCATGTAACGACGAAGGGTCTTTGGACTGGATTGTGAGAGGTCGACCATAATTAATCCATCGACCACAGAGCTAAAATCTGGATCCACATTGAAAGCCAGCAGTTTCCCGCTTAGTTTGAGATATTGACGCAATAAAACGGGAATATCTTTGCCATCCGGCTCGATTTCAGCGACATATCCTGCGACCTGGTCGATATCGTTGAGGTACTCCACATACTCTTTGAGACACCACTCGGAACGACGTGGAGGTTTAGGCGGAAATTTGGGCTTAACAAGATGAGCTAGATTTTCAGCCATACACGTTTGTCGCATAGAGGCGAGAATCATACAGCGAGAGGCCTCGCGATACTCATTGGTAATGCTGACCGGTCCGAAAAGAACACGATAGTGCGGGTTACGTCCAATAAATGCCGAAATTCCCTTCCAGAGCAGAAAGAGTGAGGTATAGGCTTTTTGGTACTCTGTGCGAATAAATGAACGCCCCATCTCGATTGCAGGTGGAATTTGCGACATGAGTCGTTCATCAAATTTAAAGAGCGTGCGCGTATAGAGACCTTTAACACCGCGATCAGCAATAATTCGATCGGTCAGTCCGAGTCGATAGGAGCCCACAATTTCCTGTCGCGAATTGTTCCACATGAATAGATGATTGTAGTAGTCGTCAAATGGATCAAGGTCAATTGCATTTCCAGTGCCCTCTCCGACAGCACGGAAGGTTGTTTCCCGTAGACGCCCAATTTCTCGTAAGCACTGGGGAATCTGCTTGGCAGTCGCGATATAGACGGCAAAGTCACCCGCGGCGATCAGTTTACACGACTCTGGTAGCTGACTGATTTCGGCGGCGAGATTTTCTGCAGGCATGGGGGCAATAATTGGATCCGGGGGCATCATGGGGGGATTCAGGCTAATAAAGCGCCGGGTGCGATGTGTCTCACGTTCAGCCAGTAGATAAGCTCGAAAACGCAAATATCGGATGAGTTGGACATCATCCATTGAGAAGGGTTCAAGGGCTTTGGTAGATAATGGGGTCCCGATACGAAGGGTGATTTTTCGCCCCTTTTTGTTCACAATCTGGCGAGGCAGAAGTGAGGTGCGAAAGCGAGGATGGATCATTCCCAACAGATTGAAGAAGACGCCATTGTGACCAGGGAAAAACATCGGAACAACCGTTGCATTGGTTTTGCGAACCAAGGCGGCAATGCTGGCACTCCAAGCAGGGTCACGGATACGTAAGGTTTCTTTATCGAAACTAGAGACCTCTCCTGAAGGAAAGACGATCAGTAAATGGCCCTCTTTGAGCCATGTTAAGCTTTCTTTAATGGGACGTAGATTGGCTTTGGCTGAATTCTTCGAGGCAAAGGGGTCAACAAAAATAAAGCCCTCTCGCATCTCGGGAATGGTGCTGAGAAGGTAATTTGCCATGGCCTTGAGATCTGGACGTACACGGCGTAAAAGCGAAAGCAGAATCACCCCTTCAATGCCACCAAAAGGATGATTGGCCACAACCACGATTGGGCCCTCCTTGGGAATTGAGGCGAGTTCCTCCTCGGAATAGACGGCACGGACACCAACAGACTGTAGGACGCGATCAGCAAAGGGTATTTCGTTTGGCATGCTCCAAGCACGGGCATAGACATCGTCAGCGGCACGTAAACCCGTGAGACTCTCGACAGGACGTTTAATCAGACGGACAAGAAAGCGCAAAAAACGCGTATGGACTTTGTGAACAGGCAATTCAAAAACGCGAGGAGCTACTTGTGGTTTCGAATTCATAAGGGGTCTCCGGATGGACGATAACGTGCAAGTGCGAGTGTAAATGCAAGCGGTAACCCGATACCTCTCACAAGCAACGGATGCCAGATCGCGGTCAAAGAAAAAGCGCAAAGCGCTGCGGCAGCACCCCATGCCACAGCAGGTCGAGCACCATCACATTTTTTTGTTCGAGGGGTGCTTGGAACAATCGCACTGACCATCATGGCTAGAAAAGCGGCGAGCGCAGGCAGTCCAGCAGAGGCCGCGAGGACGAGGTAGAGGTTCTGAATATCGGGTTCCGCAGGACCTGTTTGACGCGGGACATTATCAAAATACTGGCCGATATTTTTCTGATAATTGCCGGGGCCTACGCCAAGCCACGGGTGTGTTAGTATAAGACTTGCAGCCGCTTGCCATTCAGGATAGCGCCGTGTGATCTGAGCGGACTCGTCATACAGTGCAAGGGTTTGGTAGTGGAGGATGTCGTTTTCACGTGGCAGACGCGGGAGCACGATCGCTTGCCACGTGATCAACAACGCAAGAATCGGGATAAAGGTTACGGGACCTCGTGTGGCCGCCATGCAGAGAATCGTACCTACAATAGCTAGGTGGGCAGCACCGGCTAGATTGGTGCTGATGCCAACGATGAGTAAGAGCGCCAGCAAGAGCTGAAGGAGTCGATTTTTTACATGAAGCACCCCCGCAAAAACAAGCGGCAGAGCCAGAGCCAGATAGCCTCCGAGCACATTGCGGTTGCCGAACGTGCCGCGTACAGCAAGCGGTTCGCAAGCATGGGAACGATACTGGCTGAGCGCAAGAATCAACACAACAAGGGTCACACACCCCAAGACAGTCAGAGCTGTGCGTAATGCGTCTTCTTTTCCCTGGCGTAAATAATCATCAAACACTGCAGACCCGATGATAAAGTAGGCAATAACTTGAAGCGTGTCTTTAATGGCGATTGCGCGATCATTCGCTACGAATACAGAGAGCCCCAGCAAACTCATAAAGAGCAGATGTGTCCAGTGGGGGAGCAGTCTCCAGCATACTTTACGTGCCAACAGACGCTCCATCAACCAAATCGTAGCGGTTCCGGCAAGCATGAGGTCCGCAGGCGAGAGATGCAGATTTTGTTTGGGCTGTACAGACCATTGCGTAGGCGCCAAACAAAGGGTCAAACAGACGCCCAACTGGAACAATCGATGCAATAGCGGTTGAAGAGAGGTGAAACTCATCGACGCGTTCCAATCTGCTCTATTTCAATGGGGACGAAACGCGTGTCCGTGCTGAGTAGAATTTGGTCGATGCGAATGCCATCCTCGCGGTTGAGCAGGGTGAGGGTATGCTTGCCTTGCGTGAGAGTGATGCGCCGAGCTGTCCGGGACAAAGGGTATTTTACCCAATGCCAGGCCCTGTAAGTCGCGTCCTCACCAAAGAGACAGGCGGGTTGATCATCAAACTGTAGTGTAAACGAGTTACTACACTCACCTTCCCACCAGACGCGACACCACAAGGTATAGTTTCCCTGTTCTGGTATTTCAATTTCAAAGGTGGCTTTACCGCTTTGAAGCTTAGGGGGATTTCCCGCACCTTCAGGAATTTCCAAATAAGTTCCAGAAGCGCCTTCTATCCCGTTTGAAACAACACCCATGGGGGATTCTAACGTTTTAGCAGTCTCAGCTTCAAAGCAAACTTTCAAACCACGCGCATGGAGCGTAGAGGTAAAGAGCAGACAAAACGTTCCAACTTTGAGAATACCTTTCATGCAAGTATCATAGCGAGTTTTGGGGGTGTTCGGCAATACCTTGAATAGAGAAGGCAATTGTTAATTTTTGTCAAACAAATGAGCCATGCGCTTGCACTTGTTTGCACGACCAGATATCGCTATACTATACACATGTTTTTACAGCAAGAGAGTCAGGCACGCATTGTCGTGATTGTCGGGCGCCCCAATGTTGGGAAATCCGCTATTTTTAACCGCATTGCCGGTAAACGGATTGCGATTGTGCATAATGAAAGCGGGGTAACCCGTGATCGTCTGATGCGAGAGGTGACGTGGGATGATGCGCGTTTTAGCCTAGTTGATACCGGCGGCATTTCAACACCGTCGGGGGCAATCGGGCACGATAAAATTGAATTGGGTATCCGAGCGCAGGTTAATGTCGCATTAGCTGATGCTGCTGTCATCATTCTGGTGGTCGATGTCCAGAAGGGAGTGCAACCACTCGATGAGGAGGTTGCCACCATGGTGCGCAAGTCGGGCATCCACTGTGTCGTAGCCGTTAATAAGTGTGATGAGGTGCAGCATGAAGCTGGAGCTGCGGAATTTTCTAAATTGGGATTTCCCTTTTATCCGGTAGCAGCACAGCATAATCGTGGCATGGGGGAACTGATGGAGGCCGTTCTCCCGCACTTGCCAGAGGCGATCAATCAAACGGATCAAACCCCGTTGCGCGTTGCAATCGTAGGACGCCCCAATGCGGGTAAATCATCGTATATTAATCGATTGATGCGGAGTGATCGTGTGATTGTCTCTGATGTGGCTGGCACCACGCGCGACGCGATTGATGTTCCGTTTACAATTGGAAGTGGTGATCAAGCACGTCACTATGTTCTGGTTGATACGGCTGGGATGCGTCACAAGCATAGTATTGATAACGCAGTAGAGCGTTTTAGTCTTCTTCGTGCTGAAGAGAGTGTCAAAGATGCCGATGTGGTCGTGTTGATGCTGGACCCTGATCTGGGTCCGACCGTGCAGGATAAACATATTGCAGCCATGATTCAGAAGTATCAAAAAGGCTGTGTGCTGCTGATGAACAAGTGGGATTTGGCTATTGAAAAGGGTATGACGCAGACGCAGACCGAGCCTGTGTTACGACAAGTCATGCCCTTTGCAAGTTATTGCCCACTGCTTTTTGTCTCTGCTGTAACAGGATACAATATCCGCAAGAGCATTGAGGTGATTGATGCCGTTGCCGCACAGACGCGAGTGACATTGCCGACTGGGATATTGAATAGCACATTGGTGGAGGCCACAACACGCGTGGTTGCGCCTGCACGGAACGGCAAGCGATTACGTGTCTACTATGCGGTACAAACCGGTACGGCACCGATTGCGGTGCGCTTGTTTGTAAATGACCCTAAACTGGCAACAAAACAATATACAGATTTCATGATTCGCACATTGCGATCACGTTTTGGTTTAGAAGGCGCTCCGGTGTGCCTCTTTTATCGCGCACGAACGCGCCCTGATGCGGCCACGCGCAAAATGCGTAAAGAACAACGTGCGTCCTTAGACATAAGGTTGCCTGACGAATTAGATGAGGATTAATTTTTGCATGGGGTTATCCTGCGAATGCGTCGGGCCATCTGTGTCTCCCTGAACGGGTTTTGTCAGGGGATTGATTTAAGATATGTTGCGAAAAATTTCTATACAATGGTGGCGTTTCTGGATGGCTGGAGAGGGTCTTTCCATCAAAACTGGACGCGCATTGGCCTTATGCGCGTTGACGGGATTGCTGGCTGGTTTTGCGGCTTCTGGTTTTTATTGGTTATTGGAGACCGGACGCTATTATATACTGGAGACGTTAGGGCATTACTCTCCAGTCTTGGCGGCTGGCGAGGTAGCCCTCTATCCAGTAACAGAGCTTGAACCGTTGCGTTGGGTGCTCCTATTTTTGCCGGCACTAGGTGGATTATGTGGCGCGTTACTGGTTAAATGGTTTGCCCCTTCTGCTGGGGGGCATGGCACGGATGCGGCCATTCATGCTTATCATCGACAAGAAGGGCGGGTCCCTTTTTCGGTGGTGCCTGTGAAGGCACTGGCCTCGGCTCTTGTGATTGGCTCGGGTGGTTCTGCTGGCTGTGAAGGACCCGTCACGCAGATCGGAGCTGGGTGCGGTTCAGCTTTGGCAAACGTGTTAAAACTCGATGCCACAGAACGACGAATTCTTATGGCAGCGGGACTGGCTGCAGGGGTAGGCGCTATTTTTCGTGCGCCTCTGGCGGGCTCAATTTTTGCGGCTGAAATTTTTTATAGTGGGTTGGATATTGAGTATGAAGTCTTAATGCCGTCACTTGTAGCATCAACCATTGCCTATACTGTGTTTGCGCTTTTTTTTGGTTGGCAACCGCTCTTTGTGATGACGCCGTATGATTTTTCCGATCCCATTAAACTGGTGCCATACATGGCCCTTGCGTTAGTTGTTGCACTGGGTGCCAAACTATACATCATGATTTTTCGCAAGACAGAGTCTTTTTGTCGTAACCTTAGTGTGCCCGTTTGGGTTAAACCTGCGATTGGCGGGTTGTTAACGGGGTGTATGGGATTTTTTTTACCAGAAGTGCTCGGTTCGGGATATGGAATGCTTCAACGTGCCTTAACGGTGGGGAGTCCTCTGGCAGAGCACTTTGGCTCACTATCACTCGGGATGCTGTGGTTGTTTTTCTTCGGAAAAATACTGGCGACATCTTTTACTGTAGGAAGCGGTGGCAGTGGGGGGGTGTTTGGTCCGGCCCTTGTGGCTGGGTCTGCATTAGGGGCTGCCACAGGGTTGAGTCTCATGCGTCTTTTCCCAATGTTGGATTTACATCCCGGGTCTTTTGCAATGGTCGGTATGGCGGGTTTTCTTGCAGCTACAGTGCGCGTACCGATAGCCGCTATTATCATGGTCAGTGAAATTACGGGGAATCACGAGTTACTCTTACCAACCATGTGGGTTTGCGGTATCTCTTACTGGATTGGAAATGGGTGGACACTCTACCGGAGTCAAGTCAGGACGCGAGACTGCTCGCCAGCTCACAAACGAAGATAGTGAATAGAGCCGAGACTACAGGATAAGGATGGTGACGCATGCGATGTTTGGTAATGGATCGTTCTTCTGCAAAACCAGGACTGGCGCTTTTTGAAAACTCGGTTCTTGTCCGTGAACGCACTTGGGATGGCGAACCCACTCGGGCACCGGAGTGGATGGCGGACGTGGCACAAACCTTACGTGAAGAAAATTGGTCAGTTGCAGAGATTGCACGTTTTGTTTGCGGGTTAGGTCCAGGTTCGTTTTCGGGTATCCGCGCCTGTTTGTCTGCCTTGCACGGTATGGCTCTTCCGGGCAACAGGCCTGTTGTTGGAATCGCCAGTGCCGCAGCACTTGCTTTGGGGGCGGCACAGGGAGAGGAGCGCATCACGGTGATCGGGGACGCACGTCGTAATCGACTCTGGTGTGTCACCTATCGCGTGAATAGCGAATCCGGATGTGTTCGGTTGGATAATGCCTGTTTGCCGACACACACCTCACAAGATTTTACTTTAGTGCCGGCCGATTCTTTGCAGGAGAGTGTGCCCTTTGGTACGCGCATTGTGAGTGCAGACTGGCAACGGCTTGAATCCATTTTGATGGCTATATTTGAGTCGCACCGACTTGTGAGATCTGTCTGTTATCCGTGTGCTTCTACGCTGGGACGCGTTGCCTTTTCTGAAT
The DNA here is from genome assembly GCA_964610015.1 of uncultured Lentisphaeraceae bacterium. GTDB lineage: Bacteria > Verrucomicrobiota > Kiritimatiellia > RFP12 > UBA1067 > CAZSUM01. Next base: position 2,476 of record CAZSUM010000064.1, on the reverse strand, counting down.
CGACTGCGAATCTTTCGGAGCCCTTGCCAATCTATTTACATCCTGCAGTTTCACAGTATGGCGGTTAGGAAATGCTATGACGTACTTGAGAATAGGGGTCATCGCGATTCTGTTTCTGAGTGGACAAGCCCACGCGCAAAAGGTGTTCCATCGCTGTATGGATCGTGTAGCGAGCATGGACCCTGCACTTGCGTCCTCGCTGTATGCGGCACGTGCGGTTCAGTTGGTTTACGAACCGATGTTGGAGTATGATTATCATGCTCGACCGTATCAATTGATTCCGGGCCTTGCGGCACAAATGCCAGAAGTGCAATCCAATGGGTTGGTGTATCTCATACGGATAGACCCCACAGCGTGTTTTCATCCAGACCTTTGTTTTGGAATGGATGGGCAAGGAGTGCCCCGCGGACGGAAAGTTACGGCAAAAGATCTGGTTTTTTCGCTAAAAAGATTGGCGGACCGTCGTGTCGCATCGCCAGGAGCTTGGCTGGTCGAAGATGCGATTGAGGGTATGCGTGCTTTTGCAGATGCTTCGCTGCGTGGCGAAGCAACGGATTATGCGTGGCCTGTCTCTGGATTGCGTGCGCTTGATGAACAGACGGTGCAGATCACGCTAACGCGTCCCATGCATCAGTTTATTTGGTATCTGGCGATGGCCTATACCGCTGTCGTGCCCCATGAGGCTGTCCGTGAGTATGGAGCGGATTTTGGCAGTCATGCCGTGGGGACGGGCCCTTACGTATTAAGCGAATGGAGACGCAACCATCAGATGATCTTTGCACGCGATCCAGATTGGCGCGGATGGCGGCAGGGAGCCGCAGCCCTCCATGCAGATGATGCGTTTGTTCCCTTTGACCGGGTCGTCTACCAAGTTATTGATGATGTCTCAACGCAATGGCTCTGTTTTCTTGCGGGCGAACTGGACTTTTTAGGGGAGGTCTCCCGTGATAACTGGGATGTTGTCATTAATCCTGAGGGCAGTCTAGCGCAACCCTTGCAACAACGTGGGGTAGCTCTTTTTTCAATGCCAACCTTGCAAGTGGCGTATATAGGAATCAATATGGATGATCCGGTTTTGGGGTCTAACCGGGCATTACGCCAAGCACTGAATTGCGCTTTTGATCGAGAGGCTTGGGTGCGATTTTTTAATCATCGTGCGGTTCCCTGCGATGGCCCTGTTCCGCCAGGCACTTTGGGTCGCTTAGAAACACCCTTCCCGTATGCCTTTAATCTTGAAAAGGCCAAGGAATTGTTGCGTAAAGCTGGCTATCCCGAGGGTATAGACCCAGCCACAGGGAGAAGACTTTCTTTAACCTTGGATTTAGGACGGACCTCGCAAGATATCCGTGAATCAACGGAGTTGATGGTTGCCTTTTATGCTAAAATTGGCATTTTACTGACACCGCTTTATCACAATTGGCCCACCTTTTTGCGACGACTATCCAATCGGCAAAGTCAGATGTTTCGTATCGGTTGGGTAGGGGATTATCCAGATGCGGAAAATTTCCTGCAACTTTTCACTAGCGCCAATGTCTCCCCGGGGCCCAATCGCACCAATTTTGTAAATCCGGAATTCGACCGTTTATATGAGGCCGCTTGCGCTGCACCGGATGCAGGGGCACGTGACCAATATTGGCGGGAAGCACAGAAGCTTATTCGCGCAGAGTGTCCCTGGATTTTTTTAAGTTATACTAAGGCATACTCTCTTTGCCATCAGCGCGTGCTGAATCATGTACCCTCAGACTTTCCCTACGGTTCAGAAAAATACCTAAGGACCCAGCGATGAGTTTGTTAAACGAAGAGCGTGTATCACCAAGTCAAAGTCAACATCACGTTGTATGGATTTCCGAGACTGCGATTGGGAAGGTTGCCATTGTTGAATTACAGGGGCGGATGACCCATCTTTTTCTACCCGGTGAAACAATCCCTTCTGAGGTTGTCTGTCATATGACGGTACGTTTACTTGAAGCTTTTCATCAACTTGAGGAATACTTGTCGGGACACCGTCAACGCTTTGCGCTATCTTTGGCGCCTGAGGGAACGCCCTTTATGCGCCAGGTCTGGTCGTGTGTAAGTATGGTTCCCTATGGGTGTACCGCCAGTTACGGACAGATTGCACACCAAATGGGTAAACCCGGTGCTACGCGTGCAGTCGGGATGGCAACCCACAAGAATCCGCTCCCGATATTCATTCCCTGCCACAGGATTATTGGCGCTGGCGGTTCGCTCACTGGCTACAGAGGTGGCCTTGCGCTCAAAACGCGACTCTTGGAGCTTGAGCGGCCTTAAGATCAGATGAGAAGGGCTTTATTGAAAAAAAACCAATAAAGATGTTTTCACTTCGTTAATAATACAAAGCAAAGCAACCCATGAGCGCAGTCGATGAAATAAGTGATGCAGCGTTGTTACAGGCGTATGTTGATGGTGATGCAGCTGCGATGGATGTCTTGATCGGTCGTTATCGTCGGTCGCTCTT
>CAZSUM010000063.1:3974-11476 GCA_964610015.1 uncultured Lentisphaeraceae bacterium | reverse complement strand
GCGTCTCCTGGACGTGGGGGGTGGCGTACGGCGATTCGAAGCCCTTTTGATCGCACGGCCATTATCGGAAGTTTTCTCATGCATCATGGTGAAGCCGTCGCAACCTCAGGTAACTATGAACGATTTATTGAGATCAATGGGATACGTCATGCGCATATCCTAGATGGACGTTCCGGATATCCTGTCCGAGGAATGGCAAGTGTCACCGTGATCGCACCCGATGCCATGACAGCCGATCTACTCTCCACCACCCTCTTTATTTTAGGTCCACATCACGGACTCGGTTTCCTCCGTCGTTATCCCGGATGTGAGGCCCTCTGGATACCCGATACGCCGGACAATCCACACCTACTCTCATCGCCAGGTTTTGCGGAACGCATCGCGACTTCAATCGCGCCGCCCTTTTACCTCGTACCGCCTCATTCTAACCCGTGAGGCTGTTTAGAGGCTCCGATTGCGCTTGTATTCGTACTCTCCCAAACCTATAATCGCGCCTGTGTTTTCCTTGGCTAACAAATTGTTGCGAAAGTACTTCAAATGCTAGATGGGTTGACAATCGCGCTGGTGGGAAATCCCAATACCGGCAAAACGACGCTGTTCAACCTGCTAACTGGCAAACGCGAACGTACCGGCAATTGGACAGGCGTCACGGTCGATACCGCACAAGCGGTGTTCAAATTAAAAGGCCGGATATTCTGTGTCACGGATCTGCCTGGTATTTACTCTTTTTCTCCTGATTCACAAGATGAACGCGTAGCCCGCAACTACCTGATCAATCAAAAACCTGCGGTGATCGTTAATCTGGTGGATGCCTCAAATCTGGAACGTAGCCTCTACCTGACGGCCCAATTACTCGACATGCGCTTACCGCTGGTTGTCGTACTCAATCAGATTGATATTGCGGAGCGCTATGGTGTTCAAGTGGATGCGGCCCACCTCTCGCAACATTTAGGATGCCCGGTAATCCCCATTGTGGCGTCAAAAGGTCAAGGGATCGATGCCCTCAAGCAAGCGATTTGCCAAGTAGCGGAAAGCCGCGTCCAACCAACGACTTGCGTACAGTACAGTGATGCGGAACCGTCTGTGCGCCGGTTGCAGGTTTGTTTAATTGTCGCGGCAGATGATGCCAATGTGGACTCGCGTTGGTTGGCAATCAAATTACTGGAACGCGACCCCTTTGCACGTGAACTAACCCAGGGGGTGTTTGACGCCATTGTGAACGAGGAGTGCGAACGCATTGCGCGTCATACAGGACAGAAACCTGAAGATGCGGTCATGGATGCACGCATCGGATTCATTCGTGGTTTGGCACGGGATGTCATCAAGCGTCAACGGGTGTCCAAACGGCATCTCTCGGATCTGCTTGACCGAATCTTGCTCAGTCGGCCACTCGGCATTCCTCTCTTTCTCTGTGTGATGTATGTGGTGTTTTGGTTGACGGTACGTGTCACCCAGCCGTTGGTGGATTTCGCAGACCAAGCGCTGAATGCGTTATTGGTGACAGGTCCACGCCTCTGGCTAACCCAACTCAGCGCCCCCAAGCTGGTCACCTCGCTTCTCTGCGATGGTCTTGGCGCAGGGCTCACAACCGTGGCCACCTTCATGCCCCCCATCTTTATGATTTTTCTCTGCCTAAGTTTGTTAGAGGAGTCGGGCTATATGGCGCGTGCGGCCTTTATCATGGATCGGTTTCTCAATCGTATTGGACTGCCCGGCAAAGCGTTTATCCCCCTTTTGGTCGGTTTTGGATGCACGGTGCCAGCCTTGTTGGCAACCCGCACGCTGGAACAACGGCGGGATCGCCTGTTGACCATGTTGATCGCACCATTTATGTCCTGCGGTGCCCGCATGCCCGTTTACGCGATCTTTGCCATGGCTTTTTTTCCAAAGAGGGGAACAACCGTCATTTTTTCGCTCTATCTAACAGGCGCGATCCTCGCCATTCTCTCAGGCTTGTTGCTACACCGTACGCTTTTTAAAGGGAATGCCTCGGCTTTTGTGATGGAACTCCCGCCTTATCATGTACCCGCCTTACGAGGATGCCTCGAGCATGTCTGGGCCAATCTCAAAAGTTTTCTGATTCGTGCAGGCCAAGTCATCCTCGTGATTGCAATTTTTCTTAGTCTGGCCAACACCCTTTTCGAACAAGCTTACCCGACTCCTGAAGAAGCCTTTGCCCAGCGTAGCGCAGCAGGCAAAAGCCTCACCGTGGCTTTTCGACCCATGGGAGTCACCGCCGATAACTGGCCAGCCGCAGCTGGTCTGTTGACCGGTTTAATGGCCAAAGAAGCCATTATAGGAACACTTGAAGTCCTCTACTCGCATACTGATGAACAGTCATCTCCTTCAGAGGAATCCTTTGACCTCGGAGCGGAATTACGTGCTGCTGGCAACAGTCTGATTGCTGGATACACCCGCCCTGTGCGACCCGAGCAAACAAATACAACGCATGCGCTTAAAAACGAACAGGTTGCGAGTTTGCTTTCGACCCTGCGTCGTAACTTCGGTTCACCCACAGCTGCATACGCCTACCTGCTCTTTGTTTTGATCTACTCGCCCTGCATCGCCGCGTTGATCGTTCTAGGACGTGAGGCGGGCTGGCGCTGGATGGGGTTTGCGATTACTTACCAGACCTTGCTGGCATGGATGGTAGCAACAGCCTATTACCAACTCGCGACCTTCGCCAGTGCACCCATGCGTGCGTTAGGCTGGTTGTCAGTTGTAGGAGCCCTCTTCCTTGCTGGCGTCCAGTTGTTAGCCTACTTTGGAAAGCGGATGCCCCATGAAGCCTGATTCACACGATAGCACGGCAGTTCAAAATTCGCGTTGTCTGCTGGATCTTCGCGATGGCGAGAGTGCCTGTATTCATTTAAATCGCGATCGTAAATCCGCTGAAATGGGCCTCTTTTCCGGCGCTCAGGTCACCATGTTTCGCAACCGTAAATCAGAGCAATCAGTTGTGATCGGTTCAGGGGATGCACGGTTTTTGGTTTCACGTCAGATCGCTGGAAAGATTGATCTGATGTAACCTGATTGTGCATCCGCTACACAATCACTCCTCTGAGGTATTTTCGCCTTTTGTTCAATGTAAAGGTATATGGAACTGCAACTGAAAAAATGGTAAGGTGATGCACTTTTCAGATGGGACACTTTTCTTATGAGCACACACGAGTACGATTTCACCAAGATTGAAAAGAAATGGCAGATTTTTTGGGAGACCAACAAAACGTTCAAAGTGAACGATTTTGAGCCTGGCAAACCCAAGTTTTACTGTCTCGATATGTTCCCCTACCCCAGTGGAGCCGGACTGCACGTTGGCCATCCAGAGGGGTACACCGCTACAGACATTCTCTGCCGCTATAAGCGTATGCGAGGATTCAATGTCCTGCACCCGATGGGGTGGGACGCTTTCGGGTTACCCGCAGAACAGTATGCCGTCGAAACCGGTACCCATCCCGCCATCACAACCACGCGCAACATTGATCGTTTTCGTGAACAGATCAAAGCCTTGGGATTCAGCTACGATTGGGACCGCGAGATCAACACAACGGATCCCGAATACTACAAGTGGACGCAGTGGATCTTCGAACAGCTTTACAAAAAGAATCTGGCCTACCTCGCTGAAGTACCCGTCAACTGGTGTCCTGCGCTAGGAACCGTACTGGCAAATGAAGAAGTGATTGACGGACGCAGTGAACGGGGCAACCATCCGGTTATCCGTAAACCCATGCGTCAATGGATGTTGCGCATCACCGAATATGCAGAACGTCTGCTCGACGATCTCGAAGGACTCGACTGGTCTGAAGGAATCAAAGAGATGCAACGCAACTGGATCGGAAAGTCCGAGGGCGCAGAGGTGATCTTTCAAGTCGCGGGCGCTGATTCAACCATTACGGTTTATACGACGCGTCCTGACACCCTCTTTGGCGCCACCTACATGGTGCTCGCTCCAGAACATCCCTTGGTCACCGCCATTACGTCTCCAGAGCAACAGAAAGCGGTCACAACCTATCGTCAAGAAGCTGCACACAAGAGCGATCTTGACCGCACCGAGTTGAGTACCGAAAAAACAGGCGTGTTCACAGGTGCTTATGCCATCAACCCCGTCACAAACGAACAGATCCCTATTTGGATTGCCGATTATGTACTGGTCAGCTATGGAACTGGCGCTATTATGGCCGTGCCCGCGCATGACACCCGCGATTTCGAATTTGCCAAGACCTTCGATATCCCGATTACGTGCATCATTGAACCCGATGCTGAAGAAGCGCAAAAAGCCGGTATCGCTGTTGATACGATTTTAAAGGGCCACGCGTGCTGGACCGGAAATGGCCAAATGATCCACTCTGCCAATGATCAGGGATTGGATATCAATGGCATGTGCGTAACCGACTCAAAAAAGGCGACCCTTGCATGGCTTGCCGCACGCGGCATCGGCAAAAGCGCTATCAAATACAAGTTACGTGATTGGCTTTTCAGTCGTCAGCGATACTGGGGCGAGCCTTTCCCCATCATCCACATGGCGGATGGCAGCATGCAACTCGCAGATGAGAATGACCTGCCGTTGACGCTACCTGAGTTGGCGGATTTCAAACCAACCGGTACAGGCGAACCCCCTCTGTCAAAAGCTGGTGATTGGCTGAACTACCTGGATCCTGTGAGCGGCATGCAGGGCCGCAGAGAAACCAACACCATGCCACAGTGGGCAGGATCGTGCTGGTACTATCTGCGTTATATCGACCCACATAACGACCACGCAGCCGTGGATCAGGCCAAGGAAAAATACTGGATGCCTGTTGATCTCTATGTTGGCGGCGCAGAACATGCCGTTCTTCATTTGCTCTACGCACGCTTCTGGCATAAGGTGCTCTATGATCTCGGCTATGTATCAACCCTCGAGCCCTTCCAAAAGCTTGTTAATCAAGGCATGATTCTTGGCATCTCCTACAAGGATGAGCGTGGCGCTCTTGTCCCGATGGAACAGGTCGATCAACGTTCAGACGGCGTCTTTCATAAAGAAACCGGTGAAAAACTGGTCGAGTTCCCAGCCAAGATGTCGAAGTCTCTCAAGAATGTTGTGAACCCAGATGACGTGATTCAAGAATACGGGGCGGACAGCATGCGCCTCTATGAAATGTTCATGGGCCCCCTCGAGGCGGTTAAACCTTGGAATACAAAAGGGGTCGAAGGCGTCTTCCGCTTTCTGAAACGTGCCTTCCGAATGGTTACAGAACAACCCTGCACCGATGATCCCTTAACACCCGATCAACTTCGGGTACTCCATGCGACAGTTAAAAAAGTCACTGAAGATCTGGAAACCATCGGGTTCAATACAGCGATCAGCCAACTGATGATCTTCCTTAACACGTTTTCTGGCATCGACAAACCGCTACCGCGCGTTGCCGCCGAGACGTTTGTTCTACTGCTTGCGCCCTTTGCGCCACATCTAGGTGAAGAACTCTGGGAACACCTTGGTCACAAACCCTCACTTGCTTATGAACCTTGGCCGACTTACGACGAGGCTGTTCTTAAAGTCGATGAAGTGGAAGTTTTGATACAACTCACCGGTAAAGCAAAAAAACGCATCATGATGCCTGCTGATGCCGACGAGCAAACCATGCGTGATCTGGCGCTCGCACAAGAGACCATTCAGGAGGCGCTTGTAGGCAAAACCGTCCGTAAGGTCATCTGCGTCCCTGGACGCCTTGTCAATATTGTGGCCACGTAATTCCATCAATCCCTCTAAACACGGCAAAGGAGCAGGTCAGGATGTTACACCGCAACGTCACCCTGACCTGTCACACTGCGTCAAAAAGGCGCAAAACGAAGATGGAATGACTGGGCACACCCCCGCTCGGGCAGGTGGTATGTTTTCTGCTTTTCAGTAACTAACCCATGAAGGGATAAGGAGATTCCGATGGTTCCCTACTTTTTAGATATGCGTCTGATGCTTTACCTATTGCCAGCACTCCTGCTTGCGGGCATTGCATCCATGTTGGTCAAAACGACCTTCAAGCGGTATGCGGGAGTACGGTGCTATTCAGGCATGACCGGTGCCCAAGCAGCGGAGCGCATATTACGCGTGAACGGAATTTATGATGTCACGGTTGAGCAAACCAGTGGGTTCCTTTCTGATCACTACGATCCCACCAAAAAAGTGTTGCGACTTTCCCCTGACGTCTATGGATCCAATTCGCTTTCCGCTGTAGGCGTCGCGTGTCACGAAGCGGGGCACGCCTTGCAGCATGCCAACAGCTACGTGCCTCTCATGTTTCGTACAGCCTTGGTCCCTGTTACCAGCATTAGTAGTTCCCTCGCTTTTTATGTTGTGGCTGCTGGCTTTCTCTTTCGTCCCCTCTTACTGGTTGGATGTGCCATGTTCGCGGTGGCCTTCCTCTTCTCACTGGTGACCCTCCCGGTCGAGTGGGATGCCAGCGCGCGTGCCAAACAGCATTTGGTGATGGCCGGAATTGTCTCGCCCAGTCAGGAGGCGCAGGTCGGACGCGTATTAAACGCGGCGTTCCTCACCTATCTGGCTGCCGCAGTCAGTTCACTGATCACCCTGCTCTACTATCTAGCTCGCTCCGGAGTAATCGGCGGCGGGCGGCGAGATTAAGGAGTTCCTCTAGTCATGAATAAAAAAACGCATACCTTCAAAGCTGAGATTCAGCAAGTGCTGGATCTCGTCATTCATTCGCTCTATTCAAAAAAAGAGATCTTCCTGCGTGAATTGATCTCAAATGCATCAGATGCCATTGACCGTGCACAGTACATTGGTCTAACAGACAAAACAGTTGTTGCAGATGCGCCGAAATGGAAGATCGACATCATTGCGGACAAAGAAGAGCGCACCTTGATGATCTCAGACAACGGAATCGGCATGAGCGAGGAGGATCTGGACAAAAATCTTGGCGTGATTGCCAGCTCAGGAACCAAAGCCTTTGCCAAAGCGTTACAAGAGAAGAATTCAGCCGACATTCCAGAACTGATCGGCCAATTTGGTGTGGGGTTTTATGCCTCTTTCATGGTGGCAGACGAAGTTACCGTTATCTCGCTCAAGCGCGGTGAAGGCCAAAAAGCGGTTAAATGGCACTCCTGCGGAGATGGCAACTACACGCTAGAGGACGCAGCGCGAGATCAACCCGGAACCACAATTGTGCTAAAACTTCGGGCAGAGATGGATGAGTATCTGGACGAGTGGCGCGTTCGTGAACTCGTTAAAAAATACTCCAATTTCATCGCCTATCCGATCCGTTTCGGTGACAAGGGGGAAGTGCCCAAAGAGGACAGCGAATCACTCAATACCATCAAAGCCCTCTGGCGCAGACCAAAAGCTGAGATTAAGCCCGAAGAGTATAACGAGTTTTACACACACCTCAGTCATGATCATCGTCCGCCGCTCAAGACCATTCATTTTGCGGTTGAAGGCGCGGCTGAGTTTCGCGCGCTCTTGTTTCTTCCCAAAGAGGGGGGATTCGATTTGCTCTCGCCCAATAAGAAAC
>CAZSUM010000063.1:0-3954 GCA_964610015.1 uncultured Lentisphaeraceae bacterium | reverse complement strand
GATCTACTTCTGCCAGACTACCTGCGCTTTGTCAAAGGCGTCGTAGACTCCAGCGACCTGCCACTGAATGTGTCACGTGAAATGCTTCAGGATGATGCGTTGATCCGCAAAATAAAAAGCAATGTCACGGGTAAGATTCTCGGCACCTTGACTGACATGATGAAAGATGAGCCGGAAAATTATTTAACATTTTACACCTCTTTTGGACGAATTCTGAAGGAAGGATTGCATTTTGACTGGGAAAACAGTGACAAGCTCAAGTCCTTGTTAATGTTCCATTCTGCCAAACAGACAGATAACACCTTCATCTCATTGAAGTCGTATGTCGAAGCCATGCCGGAAACTCAAACCGAGATCTACTACCTCCTTTCAGAAGACCTCGAAACGGCACGACAGTCACCCCATAATGAAGCTCTTTTGAAACACGGCTACGACGTGCTCTTTTTCACTGACGCAATTGACCAATGGGTCGTTGATCGTCTAGCCGAATTTGAGGGTAAGAAACTTGTAGCCATTGATAAGGGCACCCTTGAACTGGGTACTGAAGAGGAAAAGGCTGAAACGAAAAAGCGGATCGAAGCCGCAAACACAGATTACGAGTCTCTCAGTACCTATATTAAAGAGCGTCTCAAGGAAGAAATCAGTGCAGTCAAAATCTCACCGCGACTGACGGACTCGGCCTGCTGCCTCGTGGCTGATGAACACGCCCTCAATGCCAGTATGGAGCGCTTGATGCGCGCAATGAATCAGGACGTGCCCAAGCAAATGCGCACGCTTGAGATCAATCCAGATCACCCCGTGCTGAAACACATGAAACAGATGTTCGAAGCGGACGACAAAAATCCCAAACTAGGAGACTATGTCGATTTGCTTTATGGACAGGCACTCCTGAGCGAGGGCTCCACATTAAAAGATACCCAGCACTTTACGCGCTTGGTTTCGCAACTTATGGCAACATCTTAATGGTCAGCGCTTCCAAAGACCAGACCAGCGGATAAAGCCGCTCATGATACCAGAGTCGCGAGAAGTAGAGACCGATCGGGGCCGCTTGAGGCGGACCCGATCGCCACTTTTCTTCCAGCCAGTCTTGTCCGCGTTGCACCGCCGCGCGATAAACGTTGCTCCCTCCGCATAGCGCAATCACCGCCAGTGCGGTTTCTTCAACTGTGGCAATCGCTCCAGCACCCCATCCCCCATCTGCATGCTGTGCCCTCACCAACCACTGCTCCCCGGCTGTGGTCATTTTGCTCACGTCGCACAGGGCAGAACTTTCCAGCCAAGTTGACGGCAGATCACATACCGTACGTAATGCATCCACCACCCGTGCCGTCCCCACCACGGGGTTGCGAGACCCTGGTGACTCTTGGTTCCCAAACCAAAGCGGCTCCCAACTCCCATCCTGACCCTGCGTCTGTTGAAGATAACAACAGAGTTTGCGCACACCCGCACACAAACGCCTCTCCCGCTGTTTATCAGCCTGTGACACGATCACTTTCGCCCATAGTGAACAAGCTGCCAGCGCATGCGCACTAATATCCGGACAGCTTCGATCAAAGGGTAAAGGGCCCCACCCCCGACAGAATGTGGCCATTCCGCCATCCCGATTCTGGAGATCAAGTAACCAACGCAACCCCTCCCAAACAGTTTCAGTCAACGCCACACGGCACCCCGCGTCTTGTAAGCGATACAAGGCGACCAGTGCTCCAGCGGTATCGTCCGCATCAGGCACCCCCCCAGGCAAGTCTGTCCATGCCCACCCACCGGGCGCAGCCCCGGTAAAGGGATGTTTTGACCTCTTCTGAGTTGCAAGCACACCCTTTGCTATACGCGTTAACGCCTCCGTTGACACATGCTCCTGTCCACACGTTACTGAACGTGCAACCGCGCGTGCCGCCAGCGAGGTCACCCAGACACTCAAATTAGAGTCAATCGGCCAACACCCTTGTGGTCGTGCCGTTTGACGTAAAAACGCCAACCCTTTACGAACCACAGCATGCTCCGAGAATCCGGATTGACGCAAAGCCAACACCACAAAGGCCGTCAACGGAATCGCGTCCAAATATCCGCCATGAGCGGGTTGTAACGCCTCCAGGCGCTTTAACAGGGGTTTTGCAATCCAGCGCCCCCAGGCCAACCGTCGCTTTAATTGCGCCACATGCAAGTGCCGACACAATCCCACCGCGATTAAGGCCGGTAGAGCATAACTGACGACCTGCAAACGCAGAAAACGATAGAGCCGCTGAGGCAATAACGCCAGAGCAAACGGAAGAGGCATCACCTGAAACCACGCCTGCGGCGTATCCCAGCACATCGCTAAAAAACACTGAATTGGCACCGCAAATGTGCGATCACGACCGTATTGCTTGCGCAACGCGCACATCACAGAATGAGGTGAAATCAAAGTCTTGAGCTCTTCTTTGAGCTTCTTTTCTGCACGCAATAAGACCGCCTCAAATTGCTTATCACCCGATTTCTGAATTGCGGCATAGACCAACAACGTCGTGCTCAGATTCGAGGGACTCTCGGGCGTATCCCCCCATCCGCCATCTGCATGAGCATCACACGCAAGCCAGTGTAGTCCAGCCCGTACAAGTGCAGGGTCCGCAGGGTGCCCCGTATCGGTCAGCGCAACCACAGCCAAGGCTGTAGCAAGCGCACTGGGGGCCAATTCACCGCTCCACACACCTTTATCCGCGTCGTGTAACGCCCAGAGGTGTTCAAACACCTGTGCGCGACAGGAGTGTTGTTGATCCACCTGTTTTTTCACATCCATAACCATGCAGTATAACAAGAAATCGTGAAGACCCCTATTCATCTCTTGTTTACACACGTGATGCGTCCTCTCCCCCTACACAAAATGAGGGCGGGTAGACACCGACCTGCTAAACGAGACAACTTATTCCCTCTCGCGACACCCTAAAAGCGATCGGTTATCGCAGCGCCCTCACATAAAGAAACTTGCCTTTTTTAACACCCAAACACACTGATATTTCCAAATCCTCCTTGACTTTAGACCCTGTCCCGTTTACAAATTCTACCACTATTTACTAGGAGATCTCATGACAACACGTCGTTCCTTTTTCAAACAGGCTGGTCTTGGCCTGGTCGCTGTATCCAGTTCATCCGCAGTGACAAGCCTTGCCGCTGATTCCCAGTCATCCACAATCAGCCAAAACCCCTCAACACCTGATCCTTTCCGTCTGGGAATTGCAGGCTACACCTTCCACAAGTTTAATCTCGAACAAACTTTGTCCATGGTCAAAAAGATCGACGTCCATTATCTGTGCATCAAGGATTTTCACCTGCCGATTAAGAGCACTGAGGCTGAGATCGCTCAGTTCCAAGAGACCTGCAAAGCCTCAGGGGTCATGGGGTATGGTGTTGGTCCTATCTACATGTCCACTGATGAGCAAATCGATGACGCCTTTGCTTATGCCAAGCGCATTGGCACACGAACAATTGTAGGCGTTCCTTATCAAATGGATGGAAAAAAACGTATCGCTTCGGCTGAAGCGTTGAAACGTATTAACCAGCAAGTAAAAGCCTATGACATCTGCTTCGCCATCCACAATCACGGACCAGACATGCCTGAACTTTTCCCCACAGCAGAAAGTGCAATGGAGATGATCGCTGATCTGGATGAACGTATCGGACTCTGCCTCGACATTGGCCATGAATTTCGCAATGGCAAGGATCCCGTACAGTCTTTACAAACCTATGGTAAGCGCGTGTATGATATTCACATTAAGAATGTCACGGCAGCAGACAAGAGCGGCAAGGGAATTGAAATGCCACGCGGCAAAATAGATCTCGTAGCGTTTGTTCGCGCCTTACGTAAGATCGGGTATACAGGCGTGTGTAGCCTTGAGTATGAGAAGGATATGAGTGATCCTTTCAACGGCATTGCAGAATCAATCGGTTATTTCAGAGGAGTGATCAAGGCGACCAGGAAAT
>CAZSUM010000062.1:0-11478 GCA_964610015.1 uncultured Lentisphaeraceae bacterium | reverse complement strand
CTCGCCATCCGCGGTAGCGGTGCTGTGAACGGTGTGAGCCGCCTGCACGGAAAAGTGAGCCGGCATCTCTTTGAACCGTTGTTCTCCGACTGGCCAGCGGAGGAAGTGCCTGTGGGACACATTACTAACGGCGTCCACATGCCGAGTTGGGACTCGGCGGCGGCTGACGATATTTGGACAGAAGCCTGCGGTCCGGATCGCTGGCATGGAACTGCGGAAACCCTGGAGCAGGACATCGGCCGCGTGTCCGACGCTCGTCTCTGGACTTTTCGTACCGCCACCAGCACGGCACTGGTCGAGTACGCCCGCGAACGCTTGACTCGTCAACTGATCGCAGCAGGCGCGCCGCCCGAGGATATCGACGGCGCAAAGGCACTGCTCGACCCCGGCACGCTGACGCTGGGCTTTGCACGCCGGTTTGCCACCTACAAGCGGCCGAACCTGCTGTTGCACGATCCAGAACGGCTGCTTCGCATTCTGAATAATGCGGAGCGTCCCGTGCAACTCATCCTAGCCGGCAAAGCCCATCCGGCAGATCAGGCCGGACAGGCCCTCATCAAGCAATGGACGCAGTTTATCCGTCGGACCGAGGCGCGCCACCGCGTGGTTTTCCTCGCGGACTATGACATGCATTTGACCGAGCATCTGGTGCAGGGTGTGGATGTGTGGCTCAACACGCCGCAGCGCCCCTGGGAGGCGTGCGGCACGAGCGGCATGAAGGTGCTCGTCAACGGAGGCATTAATCTGTCAGAACTGGACGGCTGGTGGGCCGAAGCTTACACGCCTGAAGTCGGCTGGGCACTGGGCGATGGCGAGGAGCATGGCGATGATCCTGCGTGGGATGCGGCCGAAGCTCAAGCTCTGTACGACCTGCTAGAACAAAAAGTCGTTCCCGAGTTCTACGAGCGAAACAGCAAAGGGATCCCCACCGCATGGGTCGCACGGATGCGCGAAAGCATGGCGCGGCTGACCCCGCGTTTTTCCGCCAACCGCGCGGTCTGCGAATACACCGGACAACGCTACCTACCGGCAGCTCAAGCCTTCCGCACCCGCACCGCTGATAACGGAGCCATCGCTAAGCAACTGGTTGAGTGGCGGCGCGAGCTAGAACAGAAATGGGCATCGCTACGTTTCGGTGAAGTGAAGGTTGAAACGCGTGGTGAGCAGCATGCTTTCGAAATTGAATTTCATCTTGATGGCCTCGATCCCAATGCTGTGCGGGTGGAGCTGTACGCCGACGGCGTCAATGGCGCAAGCCCTGTGAAGCAAGAGATGAAGCACATTTTGCAACCCCAAACCGCCTCGGCTGGCACTGAATACCACGCCGTGGTATCTTCAACTCGCCCAGCGACGGACTACACAGCCCGCGTGATCCCATACTTCGAGGGTGTCGCGATCCCTCTGGAAGACCAACGGATCCTGTGGCAAGGAAAAGCTTCTACAGCTTCGGCCCAAAAAGGTACACCGACTATCGGGTAAATAAATCATGAATGAGTGGACAGAATATCTGAAGTTTCTGGTGGCGGTCTTTTCGGTTACGAATCCATTCGGAATCATTCCGATTTTTATTACGCTGACCACCGGGTACTCTAAGTTAGAACGGCACAGTACGGCACGCCGAACCAGTCTAGCTTTTGCGTGTGTGATGATTCTCATTCTCCTCGCCGGAGATCCGATCCTTCGATTTTTCGGGATCAGCGTATCTTCGTTCAAAGCTGCCGGAGGAATCATCATTCTGCTGATGGCCCTTTCAATGGTGCATGCCAAAGTCAGTCGTATCAAGCAAACGGAGGAAGAGGCTGAGGACGCTGCGGACAAGGAATCCATTGCCATCGTTCCGCTGTGCATCCCGCTGCTGGCGGGTCCGGGAGCCATGAGCACCGTGATCGTTTATTCCCATCAGGGTTCGTCGATGACGCACCTACTACTGCTCACTGCCGGAATTTTGATTGTGACACTGTGTGTCTGGCTGTGCCTGATCACGGCACCTTTTATTGCGAAGCTACTGGGTCGGACCGGCATGAACGTCGTGATGCGTATCATGGGTTTGGTTCTTGCAGCCATTGGCGTGGAATTCATTGTGCACGGCTTTATGGAAATGTTTGCCGGGATGCCGAATTAAAAGAACCAGACATGAATGATCCAAACCGAACCGTGCTTTGCTCGTATAGGTAGGGTTAAACCCCATAGACGATCATCAGACGAGCGATTAACCTACAATTATCTAATGAAGATAAAGGTAAAAATAGCTACGTGGTCCCGCCGTTACCAGAAGGCGTTGAGCCAACATCTTGAACAAGGGACGCAGGGCAGTTTGTTGCCCGCCCTGAGACTGGGTGGTCAGGCGGTGGCACTGGGGCTAGAAACGTTGGGCTTGGCCGCTATTCATGAACAGGCCGTGAAAAGTCTCGCTGTATCGGACGGTTCATGTGGAAACAAACGACGGGATGCTAAACGAGCCAAACGATTCTTTGCGGAGACCCTCGTGCCAATCGAAAAAACTCACGCTGCAACAGTGAAGCGCAACGTTAAAGTGCGGCGACTAACTCAGAAACTGCAGCAACGCGCAATCGAGGTTTCCGCTTCAACGGTGCATTTAGAGAGTTGTATCACTCAACGTCAAGCGGCAGAGGCCGTTCTCAAAAAAAGCGATCAAACCCGCTCCAAACAGTTGAAAACGTCCATTCGCCTGCAAGAAGAAATGCGGTCTCAGATGCGCGATCTTTTATTGGCGGAGGAACAGAACCGACGGAAGGTCAGCCTCCAGCTTAAAGACGAGGCAACTCAAACCCTGTTGGCCATTCATCTCGGACTCTTGACACTGAAGATATCTGCAAAGGCCAGAACAAAAGACTTTGAGAAACAGATTGCAATCACACAACGGCTGGTGAGAGAATCAATTAGAAAGTTTGAGGGAATTGCCCATGAATTCATCCACCAGAAATAGACGTAATAAAGGGAGCGCCTTGGCTGAGCCCTATCAGAAGGCCTTGCGACGATACCTCAAGCAGGGGGTATCAGCGAGTTTACGGTCGGCTCTGAAACTGGGCAATCAGGCGGTGACCTTGGGAGTAGAGACGCTGGACCTAGCTCTCATTCATGAACATGCCTTGATTGACCAGCTTTTGTCGGTAAGCACGTCTGCAGGTCGTGAGCGAATCATCAAGCGAGCCGGTTTGTTTTTCACGGAGGTTATCATTCCGTTGGAAAGCACGCACCGCGCGGCGGTGGAGGCCAACAAACATTTATACCAACTGAATCAGGCGCTGAATCGACGCACCTTGGATCTCGCAGCTTCCAATCGGCAGTTGAAAAAAGAGATCGCCCAGCGTCAGGTTGTGGAGAATACCCTCCTAAAAAGTGAGCAGCAATCCCGCCAGCTACTGGAACAGTCACGGCTTTTGCAAGGGCAGTTGAAACGCCTGTCCCACCGGGTTCTTTCCGTACAGGAAGAGGAGCGGAAGCGAATCAGCCGCGAGCTACACGATGTGATCGCGCAGATGCTGACAGGCATCAATGTACAGCTGGCGATCCTAAAAACGGAAGCCGTAGACAACACCAAAGGCATCACCCGTAAAATCTCGCGCACACAGCGGCTGGTTGAGAAGTCGGTGGACAGTGTGCATCGGTTCGCTCGCGAACTACGCCCAGCGGTTTTAGACGACTTAGGACTGATTCCCGCTCTGCATTCACTCATGAAGAGTTTTTCAAAAAAAACGGGGGTTCACGTGAGTCTGACAACGTTTGCGGCGCTGGAGACATTGAGCAGTGTCAAACGCACGGTCCTTTACCGAGTTGTTCAAGAGTCGCTGACCAATATCACCCGCCATGCACAGGCCAGCCGGGTGGAGGTGAGTATTTTGAAAGAGGGGAAGGCCGTTTGTATGCAAATCAATGATGACGGGATTGCCTTTGATGTGGAACAGGTGTGGCAGGATAGGAAGAGCCAGCACTTGGGACTGCTCGGAATGAGAGAAAGGGTGGAGATGGTTGGCGGCAAGTTTAGGATTGAATCTAGGCCGGGCCAAGGGACAAGCATCCACGCACAGATTCCGTTTGTCAACGGCGTCAAGGACTCCACAAAACTATGAACACCTCAACGCGCATTACCGTGCTACTGGCTGACGACCACATGATCGTCAGAGAGGGTCTGAAGAAACTGCTGGAGGCTGAGAAAGACATCGACGTGGTGGGCGAAGCGGCCACCGGATATAGGGCTGTTGAACTGGGGCAGCAACTTCGCCCCGATGTGGTCGTTATGGATATCGCGATGCCACAGATGAACGGGTTGGAAGCCACGCGGCAGATACGCAAGGCCGTTCCAGACGCGAAGATCCTCATTCTCTCGGCGCACAGCGATGACGCCTACGTCGAGAGCGTAATAGCGTTAGGAGCGGTGGGCTATCTGATCAAGCAAACCTCTGCCCACTTCTTGTCAGAGGCGATCCATGAGGTTCAAAAGGGGCATACCTACTTTAGCCCTGTCGTTGCCAAGCGCGTGCATAAGCGGCGGCAGAATTCGCTGGACCGAAAGGGTCGGTCCAAGGCGAACGCCGTCAGTCTGAGTTCGCGCGAAAGGGAGGTGCTCCAGCTGATTGCCGAGGGTGAGGCCAACAAGCAAATTGCGGCGTCCCTGAGCATCAGTATTAAGACGGTCGAGAAGCACCGCGACCATCTCATGCGGAAGCTCGATATCCACGAGATCGCTGGTCTCACCCGCTACGCGATCGAGACCGGCATCATTGAAAGCAGCGTCCAGCTGACCATCGTCTAGCCAGCTAGGCGCGGCATGTAAGCAGTGCTTTGCGGACGCCTCGGCACCTCCGCCAAGGCTACGGCGTCCCGAAGGGGGATAGGGCCTTGCCGCGGGGATATGCGGACATGATCAATATTTTGAACCACGAAAAACACAAAAGACACGAAAAAAGAGAGAAGTGCGGGAGTGAGAAGTGTGGGAGTTCAGTCGTGCATTATTGCATGAGTGAACGAAGCAGATTCTGGTAGGGATGTCTCCCCGAGACGTCCGCAGGTCCATGTTCCCATGTTCTGGACGCTACGCATGGTAAGCAGTGCTTTGCGGACGCCTTGGCAGAGGTGCCGAGACGTTCGCAGGTCCATGTCTTGGGTTTTATATGACTGACCCATGATTAAGAAAAGCATTTTCGGATTCTTGATCGGAAAGAAAGGCAATGTTATGCTGATACGAAATGGTAACAGCAATGATAAGATGCCAATGGATGGCGTGGGTCGGAATACTTTTGGTTTCCGCAGGGTGCTCTCGTAAACCGCAAGACGATTTCTTTGTTGGATCCAAGAATTGCCGTGAATGCCACGAAAAATTTTACGAACTTTGGGCAACGTCGCATCATGGACTGGCTATGCAGCCTGTGGATAAAGACTTTGCTCACCATGTGCTCACGCCGCAAACAAATGCAATTGCCATTGGCGCATACCGTTATTGGACGGACGCGGATGCACGGGCGATCATCGAAAAGGGACCCGATGGTTTGTGTACCTACCCCTTCGAGTATGTGCTGGGCGGAAAGAATATTTATTATCTGCTGACGCCACTTGAACGAGGTCGTTTGCAGGTTTTGCCGTTGGCGTACGATGTGCGTAAAAAAGAATGGTTTAATACGGCCGGGAGTATGGTTCGGCACTACACTGACGGGACTCCCGACGAAGCCTTGAATTGGCACGACTCACAGTTCACTTTTAATACCGCCTGCTTTGGTTGTCACGTGAGTCAGATCGCCAAGAACTATGATCTCGCAACCGACTCTTATCGCACGGTATGGCGAGAGCCGGGTATCAGTTGTGAGTCCTGTCACGGCCCCGGCGCAGAACACATTCGTGTTTGCCGAGCGGCCCCGACCAACGCGCTTCCCGCTGATCTCAAATTAGTCAGCATGAAGCAGATGACGCATGTTCAGAGTGATGAAACGTGTGCTACCTGTCATGCCAAGATGCGTCCGCTGACGGCGTCCTTTACACCCAAAGACCGTTTCTTCGACCATTACGATCTGATCACTTTAGAACATCGCGATTTTCACGTTGACGGTCGTGACTTAGGTGAGAACTACACCTACACGCTCTGGCTCACCAGTCCCTGCGTTCAGGCTGGAAAACTCGATTGTGTTCATTGTCATACCTCCAGTGGGCGCTATCGTTTCGCAGGCAAGAATACCAACCATTCCTGTCTTCCGTGTCATCAGGAACGTGTTGATAACGCCACCGCACACACACATCATCCGGTGAACAGCAAGGGCAATCAGTGTGTTTCATGCCACATGCCCATGACTACGTTTGCACGTATGCGTCGATCGGATCACTCGATGCGTCCGCCAACACCAGCTGTCACGCTCGTTTACAAATCACCTAATGCTTGCAATCTTTGTCACACGGATAAGAGCGCCCAATGGGCTGATAAGCTGGTCCGACAATGGCGCTCGCGCGATTACCAAGCTCCGATTCTCCAGCGTGCGAGTCTAATCGATTCGGCCCGCAAAAGAGACTGGTCGCGTTTAGATGCGATTCTGACCTATATTGAAGATCCTGCGAGCGACCCGATCTTCGCGGTCTCGCTCTTGCGCCTGCTGGAAACGTGTGATCGCGAGGAAAAATGGTCGACTGTCCGGAAAATGCTTTCTCACCCTCACCCCCTGTTGCGTTCGTCTGCGGCAACCCTTCTTGCTGGACAAGTTACGCAGCAGAATTTTAATCTTCTCATGACTGCGGCGCAGGACGACTTCCGACTCGTGCGCATCTCGGTTGCGACTGCGCTTGCATGGTATCCACGTGAGTGGCGTGAACAATCTGCCGCCAAGATGGTGTGCGAGGGTGTCTTTAAAGAACTGGAGATGAGTCACCTCTGCAGGCCTGATGCGTGGGATTCGCATTACAATCTTGGCAACTATTACGAAGGTCGCGGGTGGAGCGATCGAGCCTTACAAGCCTATGAACAAGCGACTCGTCTGCGCCCAGACATGTCACCACCGTTGGTCAATGCCGCTATGATGCAGGCGCGGCGCGGTGACCTGTCCGCTTCCCTAGCGCTTCTCCAGCGTGCTGAAAGCGTTGATCCGCACAATCCAACCATACACCTTAACCTTGGCATGGCATTGACCGAGCAGCGTGATTTATCGGGTGCGGAGCGCCACTTTCGTGCGGCGCTATCCGCTGATCCATCGATGGCTCAGGCGGCGTATAATCTTGGAATCCTTCTCAATCTCCAAGGGCCGACTGTTGAAGGCCTCGGTTTCTGCAAAAAAGCGTCAGAGTTAGCTCCTCAACAGGCCGATTACGTCTATACATATGCCTACTACCTGATCGCGCTCGGGCGTAAAGACCAAGCCTCTGCGGTTTTGAGAGACGCGCTGAAGCGAGGCGTGTCTTCAGACGAAATCACCTCCTTAATACATAGTCTGTATACACGACCGTAACGGATCTTAGCGCCTTACGGCTGATGAACAGCGATAAAAAACACGTTGTTGCCATCTCCCTCGCCCTTCGGGAGAGGGCTGGGGTGAGGGTTGCGGGCTTTGCCCGCATTAGAAGGGGGAGCAAAGGATTCAACTAAGCGCTTGGTCCCAAAGGGTGTTGAGGCGTTTAGTGGAGACCGGGAGTGGCGTTTTGAGTTCTTGTGCAAATAAGGAGACGCGTAACTCTTCGACCATCCAGCGATAGTGTTGCACCTGTTGTGCATTGTGAAAAGGTTGTGGTTTGGCTGTGAGTAGGTTTAGATAGCGTTGCCAGTGTGGGTTGACTTCGGAAATCTTTCGCTGATCGCTGACAGGGTTGCTCTGGGCCCGCTGAATGCGTATGCGACAGGCTTCGAGATATCGTGGCAGATGTTGAAGTTGTGAGCTGTTAATCGACTCAGCAAAATCAGGAAAAACCAACCAGGCCAGTTGCTCTAAGAGGTCTTCACGCGTGGCCTGCTGTAGGGGTGTAGTTCCGAGCAGTCGTTCAATTTCATTGGCAGCATGCAGAATGGCAATGACCAGCCGCGTACGCTCCGCATGAAGTGCGGATAAACGCGATTGTCCTAATGATAAACGGGTTTTAAAGGTTTCGGCATCGCGTATAACCGGTTGTTCTTCAATGAACGCTTCGCGTAAAGCGGCGCGTCCAATCGCCTCCCCCAGAGAAGCGCTGGTCATCTCAAGTTGTTTGAGATATCCCGAGAGGTCACGGGTCAGGGCTGGCGCTTTGCTGAATCGTCGCCCCTCTTTACCCAAAGCCAGTGCATAAAGACGGCAGACCCCTTTTTCATGAGCGGCTGCAGCTTGGTTGGCATCGGCAAAGAGTCTGAGGGCGCAGCTTTCTCCCATATCGACGAGAGCTGGATAGTTGATAATAGGCCAACCAGCTTTGCCGATATCGACTTGTGGGGGTAAGGTGTTGAAATCCCATTGGGTCAGACCCTCACGTTGCCAAGGGCTTGTGGTATGTGCAGCGATGGAAGAGGCATTTTCGATATTGAATTGTTTGATAAGAGAGGCCAGCATTCGATCGGCTGCCAACAAGGTGCCGCTCTCATCGACAACTGCGAAGCGCATGCGCAGATGATTGGGCAGTGCGTCCTCGCGCCAGAACGTTGGGAAGACCTTGATGCCACGAGCCGTGTGCAGCGCGTGTGATAGGGCGTCAAAGAGGTGGCCTTTGCCAGGGGTCAGGTAAGAGCGACACATCGTCAGCGTTTCATCGATTGGCTGAAGAAGCCGCCGCTCTTTGGCGGGAAGCATGCTGAGCATCCAGCGCAGTTTTTCATCCAGCATGCCCGGTACGAGCCAGTCACTTTTCCAAGTCGCGACAAGTGACAGCAAGGATACGGGGAGCGTGCAGGTCACCCCATCATCCGGTTCACCGGGGGCATGGCGGTAGGAGAGGGGTAGGCGCTCCTTGCCAAGAGAGATGAAGTTGGGAAAATCCTTGCTGAGATCATGTAGTGGAGGAAGGTCTTGTTCTCGCATCTCCAAGGCCGTGCACTGTTCAGGAGATTGTTTCGCGAGCCATTGTCGTAACGCAGCGGCGTTACAGACACTTGTTGGGATCTGCGTGGCGTAAAAGGTATACGCGACTTCGGGATCAAAGAGCGCGCCATGCTGACGGGTTTTTTCTTCAGCCTCCAGCAGATGGCGAATACGCTTAAGGTTGGAAACGAGGAAATGGGGCAAAGGGGCAGGGAATGCGCCAGCGATGAGGCCTTCACGCAGAAAAATCTCGCGGGCTTCGGGTAAGTTGATACGGCTGTAATCGCGTGTACGTCCGGCCACGAGAACCAGACCGAATAGGGTGACACGTTCTTTGACGCGAACAAAACCGTGGCGGGGGTCCCAAGAGGGGGAGTGATAGCTACTTTTACAAAACGGTTTGGCGATGGGTTCAATCCACTCTGGATCAATGCAGGCAGCGGTGCGCGCAAAAAGGCGCGAGGTTTCTACCAGTTCACCCGCAACGATCCAGTCACGCGAGAGAGGCACTTGGTGTGGGGTGGGCTTGCCGTGGCGTGGCGCTGGTGGTTTAGGGGCTTTCAGTTTGGCGAGACCTGAACCCGGGAAAAGCGCAAAGCGGATACCTCGTGCGCCAAGATAGTCTTGGGTCTCTGGGTCGCGTTTGCCCAGGTTGCCGATCAGACCGGTGAGAAGTGCTCGGTGCAGACCCATGTCACCGCCACTGGAGGAGCCGACATCCAGTTCAAGGTCTTTGCTGAGACGTTCAAGCTGGTCGCGAAGGTCACTCCAGTCGCGCATGCGCGGATAGGAAAGAAAGTTGTCTTTGCAGAGTCGGCGGGTTGCGGACTGAGAGGTTTTCGCGGTTTGGTCGCGATACCAGCGCCAGAGACGAATGTAGGCGGCGAAGTCCGAAACGGGTGAGAGGAAGCGGGCATGGAGCTTGTCGGCTTCGGCCTGTTTTTCAATGGGGCGGCGACGCGGATCGTCGCATTCCAGCGCGGCGACGACGATTAAGGTGTCGGCGAGCGCTTTCTCGTGATGCGCGGCTAAGAGGATGCGGGCAAATGCGGGATTGAGCGGTAAGCGGGCGATTTGGCGGCCGAGGGGGGAGAGAACCGCGTGACCTTCGACGCTCGACTCACGGGGGGCATTTGTTTCCGAGGGTCGCGTGTCGGGCGTCGAGTGTACCGACTTAAGCGCTCCGATCATGTCCAGTTCACGGTAGCCTTCGCGGATCATGGTTGCTGAAGGCGGATCGATAAAGGGAAAAGATTCGATTGAGCCAAGGCGCAGGTCGAGCATTGTGAGGATAACGCCTGCGAGGCTCGCACGCAGGATTTCAGGGGGGGTGAATTTTTCCCACTGATTGAAAGACTCTTGGTTGTAAAGTCGTATGCAGATGCCGGGCGCGATACGCCCGCAACGGCCTTGGCGTTGGTTGGCGCTGGCTTGTGAGACAAACTCGATCTGAAGTCGTTGTACCTGTGTGCGAGCATTATAGCGGCTAAAGCGCACCAGTCCCGAGTCGATCACATATCGTATCCCCGGCAATGTGACGGATGTTTCCGCCACATTTGTTGAAAGGATAATTCGGCGATTTTGTGAAAGGCGGAAGGCTCGTTGTTGCTCACTCGCAGGCAGAGAGGCTAATAAGGGAATAATTTCTGTATGGTGTAGACGGCGGCCTGTGAGGGTCTCAGAGGCTTCACGGATATCGCGCTCACCGGGAAGAAACACGAGAATATCGCCGGGGCCTTCAGCGATTAACTCATCGCAGGCATTGGCGATCTGGCGAGGGAGATCGGTTTCTTCAGGGCGTGTTATGGGCCGCCAACGTGTTTCAATGGGATAGAGTCGGCCGGGGACGGCGAGGATAGGCGCTTGATTGAAGAAGTTCGAAAAACGATCAACATCTAGCGTGGCGGAGCTGATGATGATTCGCAAATCGGGTCGGCGTGGCAGCATGTTTTTTAGAATGCCGAGAAGGAAATCGATATTCAGCGAGCGTTCGTGTGCTTCGTCGATAATAAGCGTGTCATAAGAGCGGAAGAGGCGATCGCGTCGGGTTTCTGCAAGCAGGATCCCATCGGTCATGAATTTGATTCGCGTGGATCGCGAGAGACAGGTTTCAAAGCGATGTTGGTAGCCGACAAAGTCACCGGGTTCTTGACCAAATTCTTCCGCTACACGGCGTGCCATGGCGAGTGCTGCGAGACGACGCGGTTGTGTACACCCGATCAACCCACGTCGACCGCCCCCTGCCAGAAGTGCAATTTTTGGAAGTTGCGTGGTCTTCCCGGAACCCGTATCGCCACAGACAATGATGACTTGATGTTGTGACAAAGCTTCTGCAATTGCAGCAGCATGTGAAGAAATCGGCAACTCAGTCGGAAAGAGGATTGGTTTTGGAGAGATCATGGGTGTGGTTCTAGGATTCGCCCGTGACGGCGTTGCCCTACGCGTACTCTTGTTTTGTTGAGGTGACCACAAAAAGGCATCGCCTACGGGAGTTTTTATAGTA
>CAZSUM010000061.1:0-11513 GCA_964610015.1 uncultured Lentisphaeraceae bacterium | reverse complement strand
AGCGGGATCGGGCACCGTGTGGCAGGTTGCGATATTCATGACATTGGAAGCGGGGGGATCGTTTTGGAGGGCGGCGACCGCCGCACCTTGACGCCCGCCGGGCTTGTGGCGGAGAACAATCATATTTACCACGTTTCGGAGCGGTTGACTCGTACGGCACCGCTGATCATCAAGGGTGTCGGGAATCGCGCTTCGCACAATCTCATTCACAACATCCCCTATGTGGTCGTTCAGTTCAAAGGCAACGAGCATGTCATGGAGTTGAACGAGATCTTTTTCGCACTGGAAGGGGTGAACGAACTGGGCGTCTTCTACACTGGGCGCGACTGGACGACGCGCGGGAACATCATACGTAACAACTTCATCCACCATGTCACGGGGGTCCCCTCATGGGGCGTGCGTTTTGTTCATCTAGACGATTCGGCCTCGGGGACAGAAATTTGCGGTAACGTGTGCTACAGACTGGAGGGTGGCATCGACATCTGTGGCGGCAATGAGAACAAGATTCATGACAACCTGTTTGTGCAGTGTAAGGATACGATCAATCTGACATCACGCGGCATCGACCAGTTCCAAAGCGACGGAAAGGGAGGGTTTATTGCTAAACCCGGTAATACAATCGCGAGCCGTTTGAGGATGTACAAGTGGAATCAGCCGCCTTACAGCGAGCGGTATCCCAAGCTGGTCGAGATTTTTAGCAAGGATCCGATCGCTGCGCCGTGGTGGAACGAGATCGAGCGCAATCTTGCGGTTGATTGCGACAAGCAGATTGCTCCAACGCCGCAAAGCGAGCGTTGGGAGTGTGTCGTCAAAGACAACTGGGCCGGAGATGACCCCGGGTTTGTCCAACCGGATTACACTCGACTGGATTTCAAATTCAAGCCGGACGCTAAGGTCGTTACGGAAATTGGCTTTTGCTCAATTCCTTTTGAAAAGATTGGTGTGTACGAGTCGCCGGAGCGTGCCTCATGGCCGGTTGCCTGTCAACGTCCTCCAGCTGACTGGAAGCCACGTTGGATGTTGGCACGTGAGGCCTTGGCATCGGAACCCGTTCGGGTTTTCCCTGTTGCTGACATCAAGCTGGGGCGTGTTATCGAGATCGATGGGGCTGTGAACGATGTGGAGTGGAGTCCGCCCGGATATGATGGTCATGAGCCGAATCGTCATGCGGCCGCTTCTATTGAAAATCTGTCGAATGATCAAGTCGCATTGGCACCAGCTACGGCGTATATCGAAATAGATGGCGAGTCGCTGGTTATCGCCTTCATCACGCCAACAGATCCCGGCCAGCCCGTCAGTCAGACACATCGGTGGGGCCGGGACGATGCGGTTGAAATTTCCCTGGCCATGGCCGCGCCGCCGGAAGTGATCGTAGGCAAGGAGCGTCCCTTCATCTTTCGCGGATATGCGGATGGGCATCTCGAGGGCAGTACGGAATCGGGCTGGACGGAGGTGGAGGTGGCGCGGTCGCTGAAGGGAATTCAGTATGCCGCGCGGGTTGTGGACGCAAAGAGCTGGACTGCCGAGTTCAAGATTCCCGTCACGGCTTTTGGATGCGCCAAGTTGGAGACCGGCAACCGGCCGGTTCTTGCGAATTTGACGGTTTACAAGTCGGCGAAAAAGGAATGGGTACAGTGGCGCAAGCCAGCAGGGGCGAGTTGGAACGTGCAGGGCGGTCAGGCGCTTTGGCTCAAGCCGTTTGGCCCACTCGCTTACGTGCCCGGTTGCCCTGCGGCGTCCGCCGTGATCCATGTCAAGCTCGTGGGGA
Source organism: uncultured Lentisphaeraceae bacterium (assembly GCA_964610015.1). Lineage (GTDB taxonomy): Bacteria > Verrucomicrobiota > Kiritimatiellia > RFP12 > UBA1067 > CAZSUM01. The sequence continues at coordinate 9,745 of CAZSUM010000061.1, read as the reverse complement.
ACGCTCCGGCGGGATCACTGGTGGCCGGAGAAGGGGTGGCTTTGCCTGCGTGGGAAAAAAGTGGCAACCGCGCGGTGGCAGATTTTGGCACAGTACGCGGTGATCGCTGGCAAACGTTCCGCTTCCAGTTTACCCCGAAGGTGGATGCCTCCGCCACGTTTTGGCTGATGGGGACCAGCGATGCTTGGACCTATTACGATGACTTCAGTGTCGAGGGGGTTGTTTTTGCAAACCCTGATTTTGAGGAGACGGTGGAAGGGGACCAAAATTATCCAGGGTGGGGTGTCAGTACCGCTAAAGGTGCTTGCATTGTTCAACCTATGGACGGTGCGGCGTCGGGACTTTGGGTAGCTAAAGCAAATGCCGACGCCCGTGTTTCTAAATTAATCAAACTCAAAAAGGATCAGCCAGTGACGATCACGTTTAAGGCGCGGGCTGCGCTTCCTCTCGCATTTGAGTGAAGGATTAAAACACTAAAGTAGTGTTTTTGTATGATAGCAATAGACATGATTTTATCACGATCAGGGCTGGTGTTTCGTTGAAGGGTAAGCTATTCTTGCAATAAATCCTGCGGTTAATTTGGCAGGACTGGTTCAGCGGAGGAAAGTCTATGGATCATATGGTGTGTATAAATAAACAGATACGTGGAATCTTGGCGTTACTGGTTGCAGGGTGCTTGGGGTGCCTGACAGCATGTCGGACGCCAGAGACGGGCTTGTCTGGATCAGAGGGAAGTGACGTTTCGCAGATGATTCCGTTTGGGCCGCCGCAGGGAGTCTCGGTGACGACCAATGGATTACGACAGGTGGTTTTGACTTGGTCGGAAAGTGGTTCGCAGGCATATCGCTATCGTATTGAGAGAGCCTTGTTGCCGGAAGGGCCTTTTGAGCAAATCGCTGAGGTGTCGCCTCGGGATGAGAAGTATATTGATGGAGCCACCTCTGCCTTGTGGCTTAAAGATCAGACGGCCTACTATTATCGGTTGGTGGCTGTTCTCGAAAAAAACGGGCCAGTCAGCAATCCATCTTCGGTGCTTCAGGCAATGACCGCACCCCCACCTGAAGTGCCACAAGAGGTGCTAGCCAAGGCGACGGGATCACGTGAGGTGATGGTGACGTGGCAGGCTTCCCCTTCAGAGGGCGTTGTCGGATATCGGGTGGAACGGGCTTTGGCGACAGAGCCAGCAGTCTACGAACCCTTGACGGATCGTGTTGTGGCGACCACCTTTGTGGATGGGGGTACGCCCACCTCCACACTCAAAGACAGCAGCGACTATCTCTATCGCGTGATTGCTGTGAACTGCGTGTCAGCGGAAAGCGCCTGCTCGCAACCAGCAACCGTACACACCCTGCCCCCACCCAAGCCTGTAAAAGGGTTGACCGCTGTGTCGCGCGAGGTGCGGTGTGTGCCGTTGAAGTGGGAGGAGAGTCCAGAAGAAGATGTGCTGAGGTATGATGTTTTTCAAGCACGTGACCCAGAGGGACCCTTTGAAAAGATCGATGCGGTTCAGGGACGCAGTGTGACGCACTATACTGTGGGGGGGGGGAATCCCGGTCATTTGGAAGATGAGGGAACCTACTACTTTATCGTTCGTGCTGTGAATGATGTAACTGCAGAGAGTGCCGATTCGGTGATGGTCAAAGCTGTCACACGCGAAGTGCCGCCAGAGATTAAAGAGGTTCAGTCGGTTTCGGCACGCCCACGCGAAATGCCCCTTTCTTGGCAAGCCTCACCGGATAACTCCGTCGTTGGTTATGAGATCTGGCGTGCTACAGCGGAAGGCGATGACTGGACACAAGTGGGGCGTACAACCGCGCGTGAAGCAAGTAACTTTTTAGATCGTGGGGGCGAGAAGGATGCAACTCAACTAGGACTGTTGCTTGATGGTACCGTGTATCAATATCGCGTGGTGGCCTTTAATACAGCGGGAGTCCGTTCGTCGGCTTCTGTGGCGATCACGGGCAAGACTAAAGAGGTTCCTATTGCACCCTTAGGCTTGGCGACCACCACGCATCTGCCTTATGCGGTTCGTCTTACGTGGCAGGCAAATCCAGAGCCGGATGTGAATGGGTATTTGGTTGAAGCCTCCAAAAATCCTGATAGCGGGTTTCACAAACTTACGGAATTACGTCTTGCTCAAGGGGGTGTATTAGCAGCAGATGAGTTGTCGTTAGACCCTGGCGAAATACGTTACTACCGCATTAAAGCTTTGGACCGCGAGGGACTTGAGAGCGTCTGGAGTGCCGTGCTGAAAGGGCAAGCCAAACCATTGCCTGATGCGCCCACAGAGTTGCAAGGGCACGCTGATGGCTCTGCGCTGAAAATCACTTGGCAACCGCCGTCTCAAACAGATGTGATCAGCTATAATGTCTGGGAGGCCAAATTCCTCTTTGGTTGGCGATTGTTGGGTAGCACACCCAATCCGGTCTTCCGGATTACGTGCGAACCGGGAGAGAAATTCCCCAAACTGTCGGTCACTGCGATTGACAAAGATAAACTTGAGAGTCAGCATAGCAAAACCCTAAATCTTAACCAGTAAGTGAGGGAGTCTTATGGAAAACCCCTTTAAATATCTTGATTCAGCAGCCCTCTCGGATGTTGGCAAACGCCGAAAAAACAATGAGGATTCGCTGATCATGCTCCCCGAGCATGGTGTGTTCTGCGTGGCAGATGGTATGGGAGGGGCTAAAGGCGGCGAGATTGCCAGCAAGGCCACGTGCGAGATGCTGCAAACGGTTTATTCAGAATCGCCCGATGCTCCGTTTGCGGTAACTGTGGCTGCAGGAACCTGTCTTGCGGCAAGGGCGCTGAATCGGGCTAGTCAATGGATCAAGAATCATGCCGAGGAACATGGGTTGACGGGATGTGGTAGTACTGCGGTTCTCCTGCTCTTTGATCGTGTAACGCCGACTCGCGCCGCTGTGCTGCATGCTGGTGATAGTCGCGCGTATCGGTTGAGAAAGGGCAAGCTGCAACAGTTGAGCACCGATCACTCGGTCGCCGCTGCTGCGGGGGTGGCAGATGAAAAAGACCTGCCAGCGATGTTTCGTGGCGTCATTACGCGGGCCGTTGGCTTGGAATCGACCGTCAAACTTGAAGAGACCCTAGTGGATGTGCAGCCCGATGACCTCTTCTTTCTCTGCTCAGATGGACTTTCCAAGATGGTGAGCGACAAGCAGATGCAGAAACTCTTACAACGGCATAGCAAAGAAAACGTTAGCGAATTGGCCAAGCATCTGATTGACCAGGCTTTGCATGCTGGCGGTGAGGATAATGTTTCGGTGGTCTTAGTTCGTGTGGCCACTGTGTTGCCAGAGGCGCCTACGATGCAAGTTTCTCCCGAAACGTTGGCGCTTGAAGCTTCGGTTGCTGCAGAAGTTGCAGGCCTCTCCTCTATCACGACAATCGATAACGAGGCCCCCACCCGCGAAACAGGCGAGACCATGGATACGGCTGGCGATCTGTCACATGAAGAACGCGTCAAGGCAGATAGTAACAGCGATATAACACCGCCTACACCGATTTCAGCGCCGGGCGTTACACCGGAAAGTAGCCCGCAGGTCCTCTCAAAGAAACAGGAATACGCGCCTTGGCGTCTGCTCCTGTTGTTGGGGTTGGTGCTTTTACTGGTGGGTGCAGGGGTGGGGGTATTGTTGTTGATGCCTGGACTCTGGGGCGGAAAATAATAAGGCGATGAGTGTACTGCATGGATGAGACACCCAAAGAGTATATTGGCGATTATGAGTTGCTGGAGTTAATCGGTGATGGTGCCCAAGGGCGCGTCTATAAGGCGCGTCGTGTGGCAGCGCCAACGGATACTTCAGAAGAATTCGTGGCGTTAAAAGTGGTGCGTATTAGCGGTGAGGATGAAACGCTACGACTGAAATTTCAGGAGCAGGCCGATATTTTACGCCGTCTGAGTCATAATCATATTGTGGCGTATCGTGATTGTTTTTCTTGGCATGCGGGTGAGTGGGATGAGGCGCAGTGTCTGGTCATGGAGTTGCTTGAGGGAGAAACCCTTCAAGAACGGCTTAAAAACTCTGTCTCTGGACTGCCGTGGCCGCAGGTTGAACAGATTTTTGAACAGTGTCTCGCTGGACTGATCCATGCACGCGAACGTGGCATCACACATCGGGATATAAAACCGTCGAATATCTTTCTCAATCGAAACGGTCAGGTCAAGCTGATCGACTTTGATATTGCACGATGTGATGATTCAGGTCAGATGTCCACGGCTGGGTGCAAAGGCACCTTCGATTATATGGCTCCTGATTTCATTACTATCAATGGCTTTCGTGGTGATGAAACATCGGATGTCTTTAGTTTGGGTATCTGTTTCTATCAGGCGCTGACCGGTACGTTGCCCTACGAGGCATTGGGCGATAATGCGCATATTGGTTATCTCAATCGCTGGCGTGACAATGCTGCTCCGGCACCTTCTTTTCGCCCCGGGGTCTTTCGCGTTCTCGCTAATGCCAAAGCCGTTGTTTCTCGGGCGATTGCGGCACGACGTGAACAACGGTATGTGAGCTTTGCCGCCTTTCTTGAGGAGTTTCGCAAAATTCGCTATCGGCGTATTCGGCATAAAAATAAAGAGGAGTACGAACTGCTGGCGGTTTTGGGACGAGGTGGCTTTGGCGAAGTCTTCAAAGCACGTCGCGTTAGCGATGGTTTGCTCGTGGCCGTCAAATTCCTCTTTTCCGAAAAACAGTCGTCGCGCTTCCTTAAAGAAGCAAAGATTCTGCAACAGTATCCACACCCCAATCTGGTGCAGTATGTGGACTTCATTACGATTGAGGGAACAGCGGGTGAGAAGCAATTCTTTCTGGTGATGGAATTCCTTGAGGGCATGCCTGGGTGGACCCTGCGCCCACGACTCAAACACGAAGGAAAGTTAGACATTTCGGAGGCTATCACGCTCTTTAGTGGGTACCTCTCGGCACTGCAATTTCTTCACAGTAGCGCCAAGCCAATCATCCATCGAGATATCAAGCCGGGCAATCTCTATGCGCCGGTCGGTCAGCCTGAAAAAGGAAAAATATTCGACTTAGGTGTCGCTCGTGATGTTTCGGGTACGGTTACGGTAGGTGGCGTTCCCGGAACTTTAGACTACATGGCACCTGAATTTGCCGAAAGCGGAGGGGATCGTGGCTCACCGCAATCCGATCTCTATGCGTTGGGTCTTTGCCTCTATGAGTCGCTGGCAGGAAAACCGGTCTTCGAACGTTTGCCGGGCGACCTCAACTCAGCTTGGCTGGGATTTCAGGATCGTTTACGCAAGCCGCTGTCTGTTGCCTTTGATGCAGAGGCATTTGTTCTACATCCGCGGCTCAAACAGGTGATTCTCACTGCGCTCGCGCTACGACCAGAAGATCGGTTCCATAGTGCGGACGAAATGTGTCGTGCCATGCAGTCGGCGTTATTACCGGAAACCGCTATACCACTGCCGGATCACGATGATGGATTTGATGCGGGTGAAGGGGTCACAATGGCCACCTTTGCGGGGTTACGGCCAGAGCAAGAACCGGGTGTCACCTCTGGCACACGTGCAATGGCCCCCATGGAGATTCCTGATGTTCTGGTTGCTCGTTCTGCGCACACCTCTTCGAAGCGCGTGAGTCGACGCCTCGCTGTTCTCGTGTCTATCGTCTTCGGTATTTTCGTTACGTTGGGGGTTGTTATTTACTGGCTTGGACGTGAACAGCCTGCATCCGCTATGAGGCCGTCACTTCTTGTGGAACAGCCAGCTCAAACGGTGGCACAGGCCGCCACGCAACTTGACTCTCACTCTGCGCCCAAGACAGAGCCGCCTGCCGCGAAACCCAAGTCGCCGGTTGCTGTCGCGTCACCGACACAGCCTGTCACGCCGCAGGTATCAACGCCTGCGCCTAAGGCAGAGCCGCCTGTCGCGAAACCCAAGTCACCGGTTGCTGTCGCACCAGCGGCACAGCCTGTCACGTCGGTGGTATCAAAGCCTGCGCCCAAGGTGGAGCCGCCTGTAGCGAAATCAGAGTCACCGGTTGCTGTCGCACCACCGGCACAGCCTGTCACGCCGGTGGTATCAAAGCCTGCGCCTAAGGTAGAGCCGCCTGCAGCGGAACCCAAGTCGCCGATTGCTGTAGCACCACCAACACAGCCTGTCACGTCGGTGGTATCAAAGCCTGCGCCCAAGGTGGAGCCGCCTGTAGCGAAATCAGAGTCACCGGTTGCTGTCGCACCACCGGCACAGCCTGTCACGCCGGTGGTATCAAAGCCTGCGCCTAAGGTAGAGCCGCCTGCAGCGGAACCCAAGTCGCCGATTGCTGTAGCACCACCAACACAGCCTGTCACGTCGGTGGTATCAAAGCCAGCACCCAAGGTAGAGCCAAAGGGTGCGTCTCCGGCTCCCAAGGTGGAACCGATGATGCCAGATCCTGCCGCAGTGCGAGCCAAGGAACTTGCCGAAGCGACGGCTCAGCTTGCTAAATCGCAACAAAAGTTGACGCAAGGGGGCCTGAAAAGCTGTGATGAGGTCATGGGTGAATTAGCGAAAATCCCCTCTACATTACACAACGATGCATCGCTTAAACAAAAGTGGGATGCCTTGCGCGAGGCTTGCGCAACCCTGTTGAAGCACGTGCTAGAGCAGCATGATCCGATTGATCAGCGTGCGATGCGGTTACAGCGTGTTGCGCAGATTCTCAGTTTGGAGCCCACCTCCCGTGTGTTGGGGGCGGAGGCAAAAACGTTTAAACAAATGCTTGATCAGCAGCAGCGGGTTTGTTTGTTACGACTGGTTAATCGAGGAAATCAGCCGATACAAGTCTCTGCCCGCGAATTGCCGGAAAAAGCGTCTCTTGCGGGGGGTGAGGTTAAGGAATGGCTCATTCCTGTTTCTGGCGAGAGTCTGACGGTCTCGCTGTCAGTGGATTGGGGAAGTCGATTTCGTTCTCAGATGGAAACGTTTAAACTGCCGCGTTCAGGTGGTATCGAACGGATGATCGGTAAGACAGCGCCTGTCGTTGTGACACCCGAACCAGCAACAAAACAGGCTGTCACACCGATCCCTGCCTCGCCGCAATCCCCAAACACGACTCCGCCGCCTTCGCAACCCGTCACAGAAGCGGTTGCGGCGACGCAATCTGTGCATTCGGAAAAAGCCTTTTTCCAAATCTCAGTGGTACCCAAAATTGGCATTTTGATGGTCGATGGAAAAGTGGTTGAAGCGGGTAAGGTCGAAGTGACCCCCAGCGAGAACCACAAGGTTGAGGCTGTGTGCCAAGGATATAAATCGCTTGAGCAGTATTACAAAGTCAAGCCGGGTGAGACTCGCAAGATAGATCTGATGCTTGAAAAAGAGGTTAAACGATCACTCTTTGGCTTCTAACGGACTTAACCCGTGTGGTCTTCAACGGGGTTACTTCGAAGGGATTCCGAGTTTCTTTCGTTTATCACGGATATACATCGCACTTCCGTTTCTTAACTCTCCTTCGAAGAGGTCCGTAACTTGAATGAGCTTGCTCCAACTCTTAAACCCATAGTTAACAGGGGAGTAGGATTTCTGGTTCTTGATATATTGTGACACCTCACTCATATGAGACCAGCCATCATCTCCGGCTGTATTATCACAGGCCAGACGCAGCATGCGAACCAGTCCGGTGTCACCCCGTAATTCGTTCTTGGTTTTTTGAGTTGTCGGAACTTTTGTCTGCACATCTGTTTTTTTGACAGGGGGTGCGTCGCTCACGGACTCCTCGTCAGACTCTTTTTCCGCCTTGATCAGATCTTCCGTAAAAATGAATTGTGAGCAGGCTTTAACAAAGGGGTCGGGGGCTTTCTTCTGGCCAAAGCCAAACACTTCCTTGCCGCTTTCAAGAAGGCGAACGACGAGGGGGGTAAAGTCGCTATCGCTACTCATGATGGCAAAACAATCAACTGTGTTGGTGTAAAGGACATCCATTGCGTCGATGATCATCGCGGCATCTGTCGCATTCTTTCCTTTGGTGTAACCGAATTGATGCACCGGTTTGAGAGCAAAAAGTAGCGAGTACGCTTCCCAATTTTTAAGATGGCTACTTTTCCAATCGCCGTACGCGCGGCGAATATTGACAACACCATATTTAGCCAGTTCATTGAGAACGGGTTCAACTGCTTCGCGACTGGTGTTTTCACAGTCAATCAGCAATGCGATGTTCTTGTTTTTCATGGACATAGTTTATCAGAGTGTTACAGAAAACGAAAACACTGCCTTTTATCTTTCTAGATTGACCTGTCGATAAATGTAGTATACTGTTGAACAAATTATTCGGGGAGTACACGCATGTTTGCCAAGGTGATGGGGGTGGTTATACTTGGAGCGCTGGTGTGTTGTGGCGCGCAGGAGCCGCAGGCAACCACTGAAGCGGAGGTCGATCGCGCGATTGTGCGCGGTCTATCTTGGCTTGCGCAAGGGCAAAATAGCGATGGATCGTTTGGAACAGGTCAGGCACAAAAAATATCAGGGATCTGGGCCCTATGCGGGATGGCTTTTTTGGCACATGGGCATCTGCCTGTTTCAGAGCCCTATGGTGCGGTGATCACGCGGATCATCACGCGGGTCATACAGGAACAACGCGAGGATGGATATTTGGGGGGGACTGAAGGCAAGATGTATTCGCACTGCATTGCCACGCTCTTTCTTTCCGAAGTCTCTGGCATGGTGTCGCCTGCGTCTCAGGCCGAAATTGACAAAGCGTTGCCACGTGCGCTCAAAATTATTCTTGATGCGCAGAAGATTCCCAAGAAACCTCAAGATCAAGGGGGGTGGCGTTATCTGCCGAATTCAGGGGATAGTGATTTTTCCTGTAGTGGGTGGGCTTTGATGGCCCTGCGTTCGGCACGACTTTCCGGTGCGCCGATTCCCCCAGAAGCGATTCAAGACGCTGTGGCCTATGTGTTACGGCGACATGATGAGAATCAGGGATCGTTTGGCTACACGGATACACGTTCGCATGGGATCACGCTGACAGGCGCTGGGCTCCTGTGTCTCTCCCTCTGTGGGGAACATGGCAATCCAGCGGTGGGCCGTGCAGCACGCTATTTGATGGAAAACTATACGCAGTTGCCAAAGCAAAACCACTGTTTTTACGGGATGTACTATACGGCGCAGGGACTCTTTCAAATCGGTGGAAACGAATGGCAGACCTTTTCGCGCTGGATGTATGATACATGGGTTTCTCAACAAAAAAAGGAAGGCTACTGGGATCGCGGTGAGCAAGATCGGTACTATCAGACTGCGATGGTGCTACTCGCCTTTACCGTGCCTTACCGGCAGTTGCCAATCTACCAACGTGATGAAACTGTGGATGAGTGAAAACAAGGAGGAGTCAATGACTCAAAAGCACGAGCCCACATCGGGTGATGTCGCCGCAATCGCGGAAATGCACGACCTGTACAATCAGATGAAATCGCAACTGGCACGCGTGATCGTGGGTCAGGATAAGGTTATTGAAGAGGTCCTGATTGCGGTGTTCAGTCGTGGACACGCCTTGCTTGTCGGCGTGCCGGGTGTTGCGAAGACCCTCTTGATTAGTACGATCAGTCGTGCTTTGGATCTGAGCTTTAAGAGGATCCAGTTTACTCCGGATCTGATGCCAAGTGACATTACTGGCACGGATGTTCTGGAGGAAGATCATGCGACTGGACGTCGAAGTTTCCGATTTGTGAAAGGGCCTCTTTTTGCCAATATGGTGTTGGCAGATGAGATTAATCGCACACCCCCTAA
>CAZSUM010000060.1:0-11612 GCA_964610015.1 uncultured Lentisphaeraceae bacterium | reverse complement strand
CACCCCAGCCCTCTCCCAGAGGGCGAGGGAGAGAGCAACAACGTGTTTTCGACGAGCAAAAAGCACAAACAAAATTGGATAGCCCCAAGGATGCAGGATGCCTTTGCCACGGGTGTTAACGTGTCAATCCAGAGGCGAAGGCTAGCGAGAGCATGGAGTAGGAGGTGGCCAGCACCGGGTTGTTTTCCCACCAGCGGTTGTTGTCATTGACCCAAGAACCATCAGACTTTTGCAGACTGATGACTTTGCGGAGGATCTCTTCGCGCCAGTGGATTTCTTCGGCTGACGCCTGTTTGGGCAGGGTATCCAGCCCTGCGGCACTCAAGGCCCGGGCGATGATGTTGTAGTAAAAATAGAGACCTTGCTGGCCTTGGCCAGGATTTTCGTCGAGAGTCCAGAAGCGGGACCCATAGGCAACGGCTGAGCGGACACGGGGGTCTGTTTTGTCGAGTTGAGCATGGACGAGGGCAAGCAGGCCAGCATAGGACATACTGCCATAGGCGCGTAGCATGACGCGTCCGCTTGCATTGGTGGTAAGACCTCCTTTCGGGTCCTGTGTATTGTAGGCGAATCCACCCGCTGTTTCACCCTCTGTGTTTTGCAGTTGAGAAACATAGTTAAGCGCGGCCTCCCAGTTGATATCAACCTTCTTCTCATTGGCTGGTCGGAACTCTTCAGCTCCTTGGGTTCGGCGCATGGCATCAAGAGAGAAGTGGGTGTTATTCAGATCGGTATAGCGACGGCCTGAGTTTTTGTCATAGCCAAATCCGCCGGCATGCCAGTCATCGCCAATATGTTGTGATGAGGCGATATAGTCACGCGCTTTCAAGATGGCCGGCATTACCTCTCGGCGGCCTGTTGCATAGAGTGCGGCGGCACAGATGGAGGTATTATAATTGCCCAATCCGCTGCCTTTCCGGTCTGGGATATTCACATAGATGCCGCCATCGGGTTGTTGCTTGCTGAGCAGAAAAGCAATGGCCTTATCGATTTGCGGGGCAAACTCCTTTTCACCGGAGGCTGCGAACGCCCACAGAGGCAGAGCGGTTAGGGCTGGCATTTGCTGATCTGACCAAGACCCATCGGGTTGTTGTTGAGTCGCAAGCCAAGTTAATCCTTTTTTAAGGGAGGCGCGGGTATCTTGCATCAGTTCCGGTGTTAGGCTCTGCGCCTGTAAAGCGCACGCAAATCCGATGCCTGCAAGGAGAACAGCTAAGCCATATTGTTTCATTTCAACCTCTTTCTAGCGACCTTTGAATAACTTAGAAGCATATCAAAACGTGATTGTTGAGCACAGCAGATCCATGCTTATCCAAATAAACGCATCAAAGGGGGGTAAGGTTCACATCGAGATGAATTCTTCTGATGACTAAATCACTGTTGTCCGGAGATAGGCTTTGCGCTACCATCAGGCCTTTATGGGATGGCAAGGTAAAGCGATTGGTGTAAGTCTTGGTTCGTTTCTCGGGCCGTGGGGCGCATTGGCGGGTGCGGCAGCGGGGCACTTTTTGATGGATCGTAAGGCTGTGCCGCCAGAAAAACAGCGCTTGCGTCTGTTAGCTGTTTCGGCCGCCGCGCTGCATGAGTTGGCGTGTGTTGAGGGACGCTATCCGGTGAAAACGGATCGTGTAATTCGTGCGATTCTCGAAGAGATCAATCGCGAGCTTCGTGGTGGTCTAAGCGCGCATGAGTTGGCCTATCTGATTGATGATGCTGTGCGGTTGGACCAGAGTCTGGCACGTCTGGCGCAAATGGTGCGCGGTAATCCAGGTTTGGCGCGTGCGGCTTTGATCTGGCTTTGGCGTGTGGCTGTGAGTAATGGGGATGAATCGCCACAGGCGGTCGAGAGGATCGACTGGTATGTAAGACAGTCGGGTGTGTCAGCGGAGACAGCGCGACAAGTCACGTTCTTTTTCAGTCGGCATGCGGGTACGTTTCCGTCTGAAGAGGGGCGGTGCACGGCTTGTACTGTTTTGGGGGTTCCCTATCAGGCGGGAGTGGATCAGATCAAAACAGCCTATCGGAAGTTGAGTCAGACCTATCATCCGGATAAGCACGCGGCTTTGGATCCGGCGATTCGTGCGCTAACTGCTGAAAAATTTGCACAAGTCAAGCAGGCCTACGATCAACTGTGCGGTACGCGGACAGGCGAGCTCTTTGCGTGTCAGGCAACTACGGGTGAGCTGGTGCCTGCCGTGTCGGGGTTGACGGTGGTTTGTCTTCGTTGCGGGCAGTCGGCGCAATTTCGTGCGGATCAAGATCTGGCTGCCGTCAGGTGTTTGACCTGCCAGTCGTTGCTTGCGTTTGATCGTGAACGGTTGGTCATGTTTCAGTCGGGTGCATCACGTAGGTAAGATTGACGGGTTCACGATTGTTCCGCATAATGGCTGTTTATCGGGGGACGAGGAGTGGCTCAAAGTGTCCACTTTTTTTATCATGGCAGGTGAAAGGCAGATCAGATGGGCATAGAAAAGGTGAGGGAGCACATCGTATTGTGTGTGGGAGTGTTACTAACCGGAACGCTTTTTGCAGCACCCATTCACGGACGTTTTGTACGGCTGGAAAGGTCGGATCAAAAACGGCATTTGTCGATTGCTGAAGTGCAGGTTTTCTCTGGGGGTAAAAATATTGCGCTGGAGGGGCGTCCGGATATGGCCAACGCGGCGGGTAATCAGAGGCGTTGTCCGGCCTCGGCGGCTATTGGGGGTGATACAGAGATCAGATGGCGTGAGCCAAATAATTTTATTGCACAGTCGGAAGGAGCTGAGAATCCTTGGTGGGAGGTCGATCTCTTTGAGGAGTGTCCGATTGATCGTGTAATTCTCTGGGGGACAAATCCCGATACGACGGTAATGATCCTCGGTGCAGATCGGAAGGTCAAGTGGGTGCAGACGTTTGAGAAACCCGCACGTGAAAAACTCGTTCTTGCGCTGGATTCCAAGCCCGAGCATCCGGCAATGGGCAAAGAGATTAAACGGGAGATCAATCCTGTGCCCGCCGAGGAAATGCCACGGTATTACCGTAAGCAGGCGACTTGGCTTGAGTCTGTGCTGGCAACGGGTGAGTTGGTTCAGAAGGCGTGGGGGTTGCGGCCGTTGTTGCCACTTCTGCTGCGTGATTTTCCCGAGGATCGCGATGCCATCGGTTTTGAATTCGACGGGTGCGAGATCTATCACAAACGCGAGTTCTCTAAAATAACGTTGGCAAAACTTGCCGAACAATATCTTGGCGCCTTGTCGCCCAAGCAGCGGGCTGATTTTAAGAAGATCCTCCCGCAGATCAAAACGGTTGCAGATCTGGCCCCGATCCGTAACGCCTATCGGGAGGCTGTTGCCCAAAACTTGCGTGAGTGCGTGTTGGTGCATTTTTTCAATTCGATTGCACGGGAACGTGCGATTAAGGCCTATGCTGAAAAATATCCGCAGGTCTATCCCGATCATGACGCGTTGCTCAAGCGGTTAGAGACGTTGCGGATAGAAGTTGAAGCTGCACAACAGCAAGACAATGCCGAATTGCGGCATGAACTGGCAGACCGGATTGATCAGTTTAATCGTGAGATCTACTTGCGTCATCCGGCGGTGACGTTCAAGGAAATCCTTTTTGTGCGGCGTAGCCGTGGCATGAGCGGGTTGCCCGCGAACTGGGCGGGGAACTCATCCGTGCCGTTGCACGGCTATGTCAATGATCTGATGCGCGGTCCGCTTGCGCAGGGAAGTGAACCCCCCCGCACTGTTTTTTCTGGGGCCAAGGATCACACCTTTATCGGTGATGTGGCGTTAGATTATGACGCCAAGCGAGTGATGTATGCCTCGGGCGTGGGGGGCGAACCGGGGTGGCGTATCTTTGAGACAGAGTTAAACAAGCCGAATACGCGACGTCAGTTGACGCCGAAAAATATGCCTGATATTGACTATTACGATCCCTGTTATCTGCCGGACGGTCGGCGGTTGTTGGTGGCAACGAGTGGGTTTCAGGCGGTTCCCTGTGTCGGGGGGCGTGACTATGTCGGCAATTTGCATCTGATGGAACGTGATGGATCAATTCGACGGCTGGTCTTTGATCAGGACAATAGTTGGAGTCCCACGGTCTTGTCGAATGGACGGGTACTCTATTTGCGCTGGGAGTATACCGATACCGCGCACTATTTTGCGCGAGTTCTGATGACCATGAATCCTGATGGGACGGATCAGCAGGAGTTTTATGGCAGCAATTCGTATTGGCCGAACAGTATCTTTTATACACGTGCGTTGCCGGGTTCGACCTCTAAATTTGTTGGCATTGTTTCGGGACATCACGGGCATGCGCGATGCGGGGATCTCGTGATTTTCGATACAGCGCGTGGTCGCAAGGAGACCGAGGGGGTTGTTCAGCGTATCCCGGGGTATGGGCAGCCCGTTGAGAATATTTCCAAAGATCAACTTGTGGCAGGACATGCGCAGCTCTTTTTACATCCCTATCCTTTGGATGACAGTCTCTTTCTGACATCAGTTCGTGCGGATGAGTGGTGGTGTAGTTATTTTCTAGCTCTGACGGATATTTACGACAATATTATTCCAATTTGGACTGAGCCGGGGAGCAATCTGTTGGAACCTATTCCGATCAAAGCGCAACCCCGTCCGCTGTTGCCGATGGATCGCTTGGTGCCGGGTGAAAAGCAGTGTACGGTTTACATGATTGGCGCCAAGATCGGGCCTGGCCTTGAAGGCGTGCCAGCAGGTCAGGTTAAGCAGTTGCGTGTTTATCAATACGACTATTCGCCGCGTAATTTTGGTGGGCACTATGTGATCGGGTTCGAGGGGCCTTGGGATAAACGGGTTATTCTGGGAACTGTAGATGTGGATGCGGATGGCTCTTGTTTCTTCAAAGTGCCAGCCAATACACCGATTGCGGTGCAGCCGCTGGATGCAGAAGGCAAGGCGATGCAGTTAATGCGATCTTGGTTTGTTGGCATGCCGGGCGAGGTGCTGACCTGCATTGGGTGTCACGAAAAGCAGAATGCAGCCGTGCCGCAGGTGATGCCAACGGCGACACGTAAAAAAGCACAGAAAATTAAACCGTGGTATGGCCCGCGTCGTAATTTTGGGTTTGAGCGTGAGGTTCAAGGGGTGTTGGATGCGGCGTGTGTCGGGTGTCATCATGATAAAGCCACGGCCAAAACGCGTATCGGAACGACCCTCCCGGATTTTGCCACAACCCGTCTGGCAACGAACAAGACAGATGCCGTACAGGGTGCTTTTTCGGTTGCGTATCTCAATCTACATCCATATGTGCGGCGCAATGGGCCAGAGGGTGATTACCACATCCTAACCCCTTTGGAGTTTCATGCCGACACGTCAGAGTTGATTCAGATTCTGGAAAAGGGCCATCATGGTGTTAGGTTGACTTCAGAGCAAAAGGATCGTTTGATTACTTGGATTGATCTCAATCTGCCCTATTGGGGAACGTGGAAAGAGGTGATTACGCACAAAGAGCGCGATCCCGACGTGTGTCTGCAAGCGCTCAAACGTCGTCAGGAGATGGCCAAATTATATGCCAATGACACCTTTGATCCAGAGGTCATTGAAAACCCCTATCAGCCCGTGAAGTTCGTGCCGCCCGTGAAACCTGCGGCACCTGCGCCCGCACCGAAAGTGGACGGATGGCCTATTTCACGGCAGGTGGCAGAACGCAGTATGCAGAAACGGGCACAAGAGAGTGTGTATGATATTGGTGATCGTCAGCAGATTCGTTTTGCTTGGATTCCTTCAGGAAACTTTGTCATGGGAAGCAACGATGAAACACCTGCCGAACAACCGCTCAGTGTGGTGCGTATTGAGCGTCCCTTCTGGATGGGTACAAGCGAAGTGACTCAGGGACAATTCCGTCAGTTTGATCCTGCCTTTGAAGATGGGGTTTACGATATGCATAACAAGGATCAAGTCCGCCGCGGTTATTTTATGACTGACGAAAATTTCCCAGCGATTCGGGTTTCATGGGAACAGGCGAATGCCTATTGCGCGTGGCTTTCCAAGAAGATCGGAAAAACAGTTCGGTTGCCAACCGAAGCGCAGTGGGAATGGGCCTGTCGTGCGGGTTCGGAAAAGCCAATGAACTATGGCAGTTTGAATGATGATTTTTCAAAGAATGAAAACCTTGCTGATGCAACGCTGGTTGAACTGGCTGTTTCTGGAATTGATCCGGTTCCCATGAAAAACCCGTCTCCACTTTACGATTACGAGTTGCGCGACCGACGGTTTAATGATGGCGTTTTGCACCTCGCACGTGTGGCTAGCTATAAGCCCAATGTTTGGGGACTATACGATATGCATGGAAATGTGGCGGAATGGACGCGATCTGACTATCGCCCCTATCCCTATCAGGATTCAGATGGGCGCAACACAGGAGCTGTCATGGAGCGCAAAGTGGTGCGCGGCGGTTCGTGGTGTCGGCGTCAACACCGTGCGACCTCTTCTTGGCGTTGGTCTTATCCGGGGTGGATGCGACCGTTTGATGTGGGGTTCCGCGTGGTGATCGAGGAGTAGATGGGTACTGATTCGTTATTGGAAGAAGCGTACTGGGTCTTGATCGGACACGGCAGTCGCCGAAAGTGTTTTCGCATTGTGGGTGAGCCTTGGTGTGTCAAATTTTACCGGTTGCCGGAAGAGTATACACAGAAGACTCGCTTAGGTGTACGGGTGCATATTTGGTTGGCGCGGTTTGTTCGTCGATGGAATGCTAACTGTCAGGAGTGGCGATATCACCAGAAGCTTAAGCAACGTTTACCGAGTGATTTATTTGCGGCTTTTCCTGAGTCAATCGAACCGATCTTTTCTGAACGGCGGGGGTGGGGCTTGGTTGAGAGTCTCATCGAAAATGTCGATGGATCGCCGATTCAGCGCGTGATGACAGAGATGAGACGGAGTGATGACGATGCGTTGCGGCGGCAGTTGTTTGAGGCGGCGGAAAAACTTTTCGCGCAGCTTGCCGATCATTCGGTTTGTTTTTATGATCCACCCAATGTGATGGTCCAGTGGCTGGGGCCTACTGATTTTCAGTTACGAATTGTTGATTTTGAACCGCAGGGCAGGGCGTTGATCCCCGGGCTCTCGCATCTTAAGCCATATGTTCGTTACAAGGTACGCCGTCGTTGTGCACGGTATTTGGCGCGACTGCGGGATACATTTTTCAAGAAAGAGGAGAGAGATACGTGAAACAAATCATCTGCATGAAGTGGGGCTCATTTTATACCGCCGACTATGTCAATCGGCTCTACAATATGATCGCGCGCTA
The DNA here is from genome assembly GCA_964610015.1 of uncultured Lentisphaeraceae bacterium. Lineage (GTDB taxonomy): Bacteria > Verrucomicrobiota > Kiritimatiellia > RFP12 > UBA1067 > CAZSUM01. The sequence goes on along the minus strand of CAZSUM010000060.1, from coordinate 4,343 downwards.
CACCACACCGCCCTTCAGGTTGTGCTGTCTGACAAACGAACCGGAGGGGATCAATCCCGACGTTGAGATTAGACCCTGCCCAGTCTTGGACCTACCGCCGAAGATGCGTAATGGCGGGTGGAGAAAAGTTTCTCTCTGGGCTTCTGAGGTCGCAGACCTAACCGGTGAATGGCTGTTCCTAGATCTCGATATCATGATCACTGGATCGATGGATGACTTTTTTGACTACCGTGGAACCTGCGACTATCTGGTGATGCGCAATTATACCACGATGAATCGTCGCATCGGGAATACCTCAGTCTTTCGGTTCACGATCGGTTCACACCCAGAAATATTAAAGCGTTTGCTTGAGAACCCACAGGCTATGCGCGATCAATACAGCAATTCACAGACCTTTATTTCGAATACCATTGAGGAGATGCAATTCTGGCCAGAGGGTTGGATTCGACAGTTTAAGGTGCATTGTCTGCATCCGTGGCCATTGCGGCTCTTTATGCAGCCGCGGCAATTTCGTGATGCAAAAATCGTCGTATGCACCGGCCATCCAACGCCAGACGAACTGGCGGTTGGTAAGTGGAGTGCACCGTGGTACAAGAAAATTTATAAGTATACGCCACCTGTTAAATGGGTGGCGGATGCTTGGCGTTAGAACCGGCTGGCTGCGGCACGTGAGATAAAAGCACCGCTCTCGGTTTCGACGATGATTTTCTCTCCCACCTCCAGATACTCAGGCACCTGCACGACCAGACCTGTCTGACAGGTGGCGGGTTTAGTGCGGGCTGTGACAGAGGCACCTTTCATGGTCGGGTCACAAGACGCGATGGTCAGTTCGACTTTTTGAGGCAACTCGACAGTGAGGACTTTGCCATCTGAGACCAAGGCGTTTAATCCCTCGAGTTCCTCAATCAGAAACGGGATTTGTTCTTCAAGTTGTGCCTCTTGCAGGTTAAACTGGGAGTAATCCTCAGCATCCATAAAGGTGTAAAGGTCTCTCTCTTTATAGAGATACTGGACCGAACGGCGTTCGAAGTCGATGGACTCAAAAGGTTCTTCACCTTTACAGGAGACATCCTGTTTAGATTTGTTAACCAAATTCCGAAAGCGGAAGCGGTAAATCGAAGCTGCCCCGCGTGCACTGGGGGTGGAAACCTTAAGGTCCTCGACAACGTGTGGTAGACCATTGAATCCAACAAGACTACCTTTTCTCAAGTCACAAGCTTTAACCATGGGCATTTTCTCCCAAAAGAAATGTATTTTAAACGCTTATTAGAGCGCTGTCGAGCGGGTGCAGAAGAAAAATATCACGCTCAGTTCTACACATGATTGACAAGCTGACAGTCAGAGGGGACAATTAGAACCATTTGAGCCCACCTGTAAAAGGAGTTTGCATGTCGAGCATATTGGATCAAGTTGCCGCGATTGGTGTCGTTCCTGTGATCGCTATTGATTGTGTTGAGCACGCGTTGCCGTTGGCTGATGCTCTGTTGGCCGGAGGCCTTGGCGTCATCGAAGTGACCTTTCGGACAGAGGCTGCGGCAGAGGTGATTGCGTTGTTGGCACGTGAACGCCCTAACTTAATTGTAGGAGCGGGTACGGTTCTGACTCCTGAGACCGTGCAGATTGCTAAACGTGCGGGCGCACGGTTTGCGGTGGCTCCTGGTTTAAATCCGCGCGTGGTGAAGGCTGCGCAAGATATCGGACTGCCCTTTGTCCCCGGTGTGGCCAATCCATCAGATATCGAGGCGGGCATAGATCTTGGGTGTCAGCTTTTGAAGTTCTTTCCTGCTGAGGCGTTGGGCGGCATACGGTTACTTTCAGCCTTTGCGGCGCCATACCAGCATACTGGGGTGCGTATGATGCCGACCGGCGGGGTGACAACCGCGAATCTTGCGGAGTACCTCAAATTGGATATTGTGGCGGCCGTGGGCGGTACTTGGATTGCCAAGAAAACGGATATGGCCTCGGGGGCATGGGAGACGATTACACAGCGCTGTCGCGAGGCGTGTGCTATTCGAGCAACCTGTCGCTCTTAGTATAACAAGCGCTGCGGGAAAACGTCGTGTGAGACTTTGACTTTTCTTCTGCACGGGCGATGCGGTATGCTCCTGTCATGTTTACCACTTATCCTGTTGAATTGATTGAGGATCTGCAGTTGCGTTGGACGCGATTGCAGCAGGGAATGCGCGAAGCAGGGATTGACGCACTGTTGACCGCATCGAATGTCAACCTGTTCTACCTTTCCGGGCGGATCTTTATGGGGCAAATCTATCTGCCCGCAGAAGGTGCTCCGTTTTTCTTTGTTCGGCGTCCCATTGGCTTGGGTGGGAAGCACGTGGTTGAAATCCGCAAGCCCGAACAAATTCCACAGATCTTGCAGGATGCGGGAAGGTCGCTCCCGCGTACGATCTTGCTTGAGGGGGATGACCTCTCCTTCAGCGAGTACACACGTTTGGCCGCGCTCTTTCCTGATGCCATCGCCACGAACGGTTCGACACTATTGCGTCAGTGCCGAGCTGTTAAAACGCCTTATGAGGTGCGAGTCATGAAGCAGACGGGGTCTCGTCACGCATCGGTAGTGGCACAGTTTGCCTCAGTCTATGAGCCAGGCATGACAGACCAGGCTTGGGTCATTGAGATGACTCGCCTAATGCTTAAAGCTGGCAGTTTGGGCGTTTTTCGAACTGCGGGCAACAGCATGGAAGCCTTTATGGGCACGGTGTTGGCCGGTGACAATGGGGGGGCTCCGTCGCCCTATGATTTTGCGTTGGGGGGTGCAGGGTTACACCCCTCGTTGCCAGTTGGGCAGAGCAATGTTTTGTTGCGTGAAGGCATGGCTGTGATGGTGGACATTGCTGCAAATTTTTATGGGTATCTAACAGACTGTACGCGAACCTTTTCGATTGGACAACTCGCGCCTGAAGCCGTGAGCGCGCATCAACTCTCGATTGATATTCAGCAGGCGGTTGCTGCGGCGGGAGTGCCGGGTGCGCGTTGTGAGGATCTTTATGCAATGGCGTTGGGTATGGTAGCCTCCGCCGGACTGTCCGAATATTTCATGGGCCTTTCACAACAGGCTAAATTCATAGGGCATGGAACCGGGTTGGTTATTAACGAACAACCGGTGATTGGGGCACGCTCAAAGGATGTTTTGCAGGCAAACATGTGTCTGGCGCTGGAGCCCAAATTTGTGATTCCTGGAAGTGGCGCCGTGGGTGTGGAAGACACCTTTCTTGTGACCGCTGAGGGGATGGTGACGCTAACGCCCTGTGATCAAGAGATCTGTGTGCTGTAAGGTGGCAGACGATCGATGGCTGTTGTGGGTTAGGGAATCGCGTAGTGTGTCGGGTCAATTTGCCCTAAGGTTCGAAAAGCGGCCTTGCGTTCAAGACAAGTGCCACAGGTGCCGCAGTGGATCTTCTGACCTTTATAACAGGACCAAGTTTTTGAATAGTCGATTCCTAAGGCCATCCCCTGTTGTACAATCTGAGATTTATCGCAGTCGATAAAGGGGCGCAGAAGCATTAATTGTGCATAGGTGCCGTATCGAATGGCCTGTTCCATCGCACGCATAAAGTTCTCGCGGCAATCCGGATAGAGCGCGTGATCGCCACTGTGGGCGGCGATCACAAGCCCCTTTGCGCCGATACTCTCCGCATAGCCGGCGGCAATTGCGAGTAGAATGCCATTGCGAAAGGGAACCACCGTCTGATGCATATTCTGCGGCTCATAGCGGCCATCAGGAATCTCACCACCTGATGCGAGGAGAGCGGATTGAAACAAGCGATCCATGAACCCGAGGCGAATAACCTGATGTGGGATGCCGAGTTTTTTACAGTGGTAGCGGGCGTATGGGATCTCGCGGGCGTTATGCTTGGACCCATAGTGAAAACTGAGCGCACCGACGACGTGGTGGGTTTGAGTGGCTTGGTAAAGCGCTGTGGTGGAATCCATCCCGCCGCTGGCCAGAACAACCACAGATAGTGCAGGACGGGTGCGTGTGGGTTGATGAGGTGTTTTCTTTTGCATAGTGTGTGGTTCATCTCCTGTCGTGCTACTGAATGACAGCGAAGCGAGTGGGTTCGATGACAAAAAGAAAGCATAACATGCCAGGAGTCTTACGGGTAGTGTTGAATCTGCTTTCGGTTGGTTGTAAGGCTTGTCGAGAGAAGCGAGTATGCGGTATGGTAAGCATCAGCTTTTAAAAAAAAAGGAGGATTATGAACGCATCAAAAGGGGTCAAGGGAACATGGATCTTAGCGGCGATTGCATTGATCGCCACGACCGTAGTCGGGCAACCGGAGTACCGTCAGGTGACAGCCGAGGAGGTTCGTGCGCGGGGAGGT
>CAZSUM010000059.1:10838-11720 GCA_964610015.1 uncultured Lentisphaeraceae bacterium | reverse complement strand
CTTGGGGAGTATGGCCATGGTGGCTGAGGGTGTTTGGAATGCCAAAGTGATTCACAAGTTGGGTCACACTTATGGAGTCCCCATGCCGATTACCGATGTGGTGTATGCCCTTTGTTATAAAGGGCTCTCTGCTATGGATGCTGTCAGTACCTTGATGATGCGCGAGATGAAGCCCGAATAACTCTGTGACGTAGAGATCTGCGTGTTGCGATTTAAGGCTTTGGAGTTGTCAAGATCAGGCCGGGTCGCTATCTTTATGAACTGAAAGCGAGGTAAGTGTGATTCTCCCGATTGTAACGTATGGGAATGAGGTTTTAAGGCAAAAAGCGACGCCTGTCATTGAGGTTACAGATGCGATTCGTGAACTTGTCGGTAATATGCTCGAGAGCATGTATGCTTCTAAAGGTCTTGGGCTGGCAGCTGAACAGGTCGGACGTACCGAGAGCGTTTGCGTGATTGATGTGCCGAAAGATGCTGAGAAAGCATCGTGTCGGGAGGCGAATGCCGCTATTCCGATGCCGCTGGTTATGATCAATCCGGAAATCACCGCGATGTCTGGTAAACAGCGGAGCGAAGAGGGGTGTCTCAGCTTTCCGGATATTGGCGCACCGATTACACGAGCTGATAAAGTGACCGTGACGTTTACGGATCTTACTGGCGCACAACAGAGCGTGACGGCACAGGGGTTACTCGCACGCGCTGTTCAGCATGAGACCGACCACTTGGATGCTGTTTTGTTGGTGGATCGCATGAGTCCGCTACAACGTATCTCGGTGGCGGGGCAACTCAAGCGTTTACAGCAGCGTGCTCAAGCAGACTAATTTTGCGAACCGCAAGGCGTAAGCCCTGTTGTTGCTTGGAGAGGTTCTTTCTTTGTTACGA
>CAZSUM010000059.1:0-10828 GCA_964610015.1 uncultured Lentisphaeraceae bacterium | reverse complement strand
TGGCAATCTCTTCTTGAATGGCATGCGCTGCTGCAAAGGGATCAATTGCCTCAAGCACCGGACGTCCAACAACCAGATGCGTCGCTCCATCCTGTACAGCTTGGAAGGGCGTTGCCACTCGTTTCTGATCGCCAATATCCGCACCCGCCGGACGTACGCCTGGGGTTACGAGTAAGGCATTCGGGCCGAGTACCGCACGCATACGAGCCACCTCACGGGGTGAGCAGACAATCCCGTTGGCACCATTGGCGCAGGCCAGTTGTCCCAGTGCTTCGACCTGCTCGGGCATGGTGCGTGTCACGCCCATATCAGCTAGATCATCCGCATCCAAGCTGGTTAACATCGTGACCGCCAACAAACGTGGTGCCGCAACACCAAAGGCTGCAGACGCTTCTGCAGCGGCTTGAATCATGGCTTTACCGCCAGCTGCGTGTAGCGTCATCAAATCCACCCCTAAATCAGCACCTGCAGCAACAGCACGCGCCACCGTACGGGGAATATCGTGTAACTTTAGATCAAGAAAGACGCGCTTGCCATAGCTTTTCACAGCGCGAACGACTTCAGGACCTTCTGCACTGAAAAGTTCCAGCCCAATTTTATAAAAGGATACGCTTTCCCCCAGTAGCTCTATGGTTTGGAGAACCTCTTTTGTGGAGGAGAGATCCAGCGCAACAATCAATTCAGCCATACGTCAATTCCTTTGGTTAAACCATATTAAGCCAAAAAGCTGGGGATGGGGCAATCCGAAGGTTTTTTAAAAAAAATTAAGAAGGAGGCAATAAGTTAATTAAACAAGCGTTTAATTCAACTGTTTAAAGGACGTGATGATGCGAACGGGTTTTCGCGAAGACGTCAGAAAGGTTGAAAAATGAAAAACAGAAACAATCAAATTTTTTGGGCAGGTTGGGTCGTTATCGGTTTACTTGCCGCTATGCCAGCACAAGCTGATCGTGTGAGTGTTGGGTTGGGATTCAGTGATTACGCCGGTAATTTTCTATCTATCGGGGTTAATCAAGGGCAACGAGGTCCTTCGGGTAGATCCGATCGGGGGCCGGGACCTGTGCGTGCTTATTCTCCTCCTCGGGGGGCCTTCAATCATCCGTCGCGCAGTTTCGCCGTTGCGTATCATGCGTCTCCGTATGGGTGTCCACCGCCACCTCCGGTGGTCTGTGTTCCGCCGCCAGTGGTGGTGGTTCCACAGGGATACTGGCGCGAACGCGAGGAGCGTGTCTGGGTCGAGGGCTGTTGGGTCGAAGCCGTAGATCCCTTTGGACGGCGCTGTAAAAGCTGGCAACCCGCGCGGTGGGAGGTTCGTCAGATTCGCGAGTGGGTGCAATAAAGATTAGGGTGTTGGTTGCTCACGTTCTGGTTTTTCAGTGCGTGAGCGTACTTGTCCGTCTGGCCCCAAAGCTGCACGGGTGGTTCCGCAGGCTTCTAGCACTTGGTCTGTTGTGCGAAAGTGGCACTTGCAGGTTTTGAGCAGAACCTCGGGACCGCTCTTCTTGATTAAGTCAATGGCCGACTGCTTAACCTGTTCCGATGCGCCTTTGTGAGCTTGAATACCATACGTTTCGCCAAGCTTCGCCAGACCACGCAGAAAGGCTTCACGTGCCAAGACAGAAGCCGCTGCTACAGCGATATCAGACTCAGCCTTGTGGCGTTGCTCTAGTTTGATTTTGCGCCCTTTCTTCATGAGCGCACGCTCGATCACTTGTTTGGCGCCAAACTGGTCAGCCACGGCACGTGGACAGGTGGGCGTCGTATCGAGCAGGTTTTCAATGCAACGTGCATGTGCCCACGCGAGGAGGGTGTTAACGTTGCGCATCTTGGCATAGAGTCGGTTATAGGTTTCAGCACCGATCGTGACCAGCGTAAAGCGTTTGGGACCCAACAGGTGTCTGGTCTTGGCACCAATAAAGCAAACGGCTTTGTCGGTGAGCTGTTTACAGTCTTTGACGCCGAGTTCTTGCATGGCGTGGGCAAGGTCGGGGTCCACATAGACTGCACTAGCCACAAGCGCACCAAAAAAATCGCCCTTCCCGCTTTCGTCAATACCCATGTGTGGCGTTACGAGGTCAGGATTTAGCAGTTCTTCGTATCCCAGTGTGGCAGAGAGAAGGACATTGGGCTCAAGGAAGAAAATAACAAAATCCTCAGCGCCCTTACCCTGTACAAGACATTTTCCACTCTTGTATAAATTGACCACACAATCTTGTGCCTCTACGGCGACCTGCGTATGTGGAACCGTTTTGGTGCGGTAGTTTCCCATACTTAGCATCAGCTTGAGCGCTTCTTGCTGTTCGGCATTGAGCACAAAGGTGTACGAATTCTTCTTTTCCATAGCGCCGTCATTAGAGCAAAAACTGTGGCTTGTCACAAGGGGGAAAGCGCGTGAATGAGGATGTGGTGCAGGTCTTTCTTACCGCAATTCTAATTTTGCGAGGCATTGACGACTGTGGCTCGACACAGTCTCGCTCGCTCACGCTTCAGTCACTCTTTTCTAACGAATATTGGCAAGCGAAGCTGTGCTGAACCCTACTCGGAGTCATCATTTAATCCATATAATGGCTGATCTTTTGATAAAAGTGATTGACTCTGTTTACTGCTGATCAGTACCTTACAACTATAACTTGGGTAGCGGGTTTGATTTAAAAAGTTGGTAACGTTCAATTCTTACAGGAGGTTTTGCATGAAGTTCCGGTTTGTAATGATGGCGGTAGTAGTGGGTAGTATGGGGGTGTGTCAAGCCGCTGACCGCGTTTGGGTGGGCGCTGTGGATAGCGACTGGCAAACGTCTGGGAACTGGGTGGAGGGTCTCTTGCCCGGAGTCGAAGATCATGCTTTTTTGACCAATGCGACCGATATTTTTTCAGTTAGCGTGACCGGTGTGACCGTAGAGGCGGTTGGTGCCCTAACCGTTTCGAATGCGAATACCTCTGGTTTTACCACAGCGCTGACGCTTTCCAATACTTTTTTTTGCGGTCCAACAAGGAGCGATTCTCATTGGCCAGAACGGGGGGTTGACGCTGGACGATGGAGCTGTGATGAGCTATTGGGGAGAGGTCACCAACACGCCCCTTCTCAATGTGAGGGACGGGGGCGAGATTTGTATTAACAATGGGGGAAGTCTGCTCCTCACTAATCTCTATTCAGCAAGTGGCATAACGGATCGCAAGATCTATATAGGCAATGAATCGGCTGGCAAATTAGCCATTCGGGACGGGGGGACATTTGTGATCGGGTTGCCTGATATGGCGCAGACGAATGTGCAGATTAATATCGGCTATGGCAACAAGAGTTGTGGAGAACTTGAGATGACGGGTGCGAGTCAGCTGATTATGCAAAAACAGGTTCATCAATCGTGTTTTTATGTCGGCAATGGTGGCGGGTCTTCGGGTACGCTCTCGCTTGCTGATAATGCCTTATGCATCGTTTCCAACACGGTTTTCGTCGGGTTTACGGGTAATGCAGCGACAGGCATCGTCACGCTCGCCAACAATGCGCAAATGATTGTTGACGGCAAATCCTCTTATGGATTGGGATATGGAGATAACGCCTATGGCGAGTTGACCGTTAACGATAACGCGGTTTGGGATGGTATGTGTCCCTATGATATGCAGTTTTATGTCGGGCGAAATGCAGGTACGGGGCGCTTAAATGTCAACGGGGGATCCGTGCTGATTCGTAACTTTTTCTACGTTGGATATGACGGAAATGGGTATTTGAATATGACCGACGGATATGTTCGTGCGGATGGTCAGTACGATCGAGGGTTGACGATTGGTCTGGCTTTAGGTTCACGTGCCGTGGACGCCGCGCTCACGATGAGTGGGGGCACGGTCACAAACCGTTCGTTTTTCTTTGTTGGCCAAGGGATGAACGCAACGGGGGTGGTTTCGCAAACTGGGGGTGATGTGGTACAGGGCGTGGGTAACTACGCTGACTGTATCTTTGTGGGTTTTGGTGGGGGTAATGGCTCCTATACGTAGTCAAACGGTACGGTTAATGCCCTGCGTGATGTCTATGTGGGGGGATATCCAGATGCAGAGTGGCCTCCGGTTGAAGGCACGGCGGCTGAGACACACTGGAACGGGTTTGCGAACTTTTACACGAATAAAATAAGTGAAGGGACCTTGCGGATTGAGGGCGGATCATTTCATGTGCACGCTGCTGATTTGCGTGTGGGTCAGCAAGGCGTTGGTAGGGTGGTCGTGGGGGCGCAGGGGAGTTGTGTTGTCCAAAATATCTTGTTGGACACTAACTCGTCGGCCGTGGTTCGCTTTGAATTTGGACCGGAGGGTCTTGGGACACTTCAAGCAACCAATGCACTGACCATTAATCCGGGGGCTAAGCTGGAGGTTGACGCATCGGCTTATACGGGGGACGCAGTTTGGGTCAAGCTGATTGATTGCGCATCGCGCACGGGCGCCTTCGCTCCTGAGGATATCGAAGTGATCGGACGCGGGAGTGTCCGTCAGGATGTCGACGAAGATATCTGGTTACATCGGCCGATAGGGACAGTTCTCTTTTTGAACTAAGTGCGGGTGTCAACGACTTAGTTAGTGGCCGCACGTCGGAATTCGACCTTTCTCAAGATGCGAATCTGGAGATAGGTAAAGCCGATCAGTGCGACACCCAGAAACCAAGCCATGGTGGTGGCTGTGCTGAAGCGTAGGTTATTGTAAGCCTCTTTCCAGATGGTGAGACTCAGCACATTGGTCGTATCTCCCGGGCCACCGAAGGTCAGCAAAAAGATGCTTCCCATGCCTTGGAAGGCAGCGATAAACGCGCCGACAAAATTGATGACCATGAGCGGCAGAAGTTGCGGAAAGGTGATGTGTCGGAAGCGGCTGAAGATGCCTGCGCCATCGATGGCTGCGGCCTCGTAATAGTCCGGAGGCAGGGATTGTAGCGCGGCGACATAAATCAGGCTGGCCATGCCTGCGCCAGCCCATACCCCTGGAAGGATGCAGCAGAGCATGGCCCAAGCAGGATCTTGTAGCCACGTCTGGCGGGGCATTCCGAAAAACATCAGGATCTGATTGAGCATGCCATTTTCGGTGGGGTCATACATGAGCTTCCAGAGCAATGCAATGACCAGTGCGCTGGTCAGGTGCGGCAAGAAGTAGAGGGTTCGGAAGAACACTTTGCCGCGTGGAATCTCGGCCAGCATCAAAGCCAGCAACACGGGTGAGAGAAAGCCCAATAACAGGGTCAACCCGACATACTCGAAGGTGCGCACCCAAGCTTGCCAAAATCCGGCGTCTGTGGCTACGAGGATAAAGTTGTCGAGTCCCACCCAAGAGGTTTCGCCAACAATTTTATACTCTTGAAAGGCCATAACCGCACCACGTAAAAGCGGGTAGTAGCTCCAAAGAGCAATGGAAAGTAGGGCCGGCGCTAACATCAGCCAAGGGGTTAGACCACGCCGAATTGCCTGCTTGTCTGAGGGTAATGAGGTGGCTTTCGAAGGGGCATCTTGACCTTTCGGATGCCTCCACATGAGAAACGCACAGATCAGTCCTGTGATCAGCACAACGCCAAAAAGCACGCGTGCGATGGGGCGGTGTCGTGACAATTCCTTCTCGGACGCGCGGAACATGAGTCCCCGGTTGGCATCTGCATTGATACTTCGCAAAGCAGCGGTGTAGTCAAAATATTCACCCGTATCGGCCAGCATTAAGCCTAGAAACCGACGATCCACAAGGTCTGATACTCCCTGCCAGAAACCAGCGAACGGTTCGGTCCGAGCGAGGACTTCACCCTTTGCTAGGCGTTCGTAATTTCGTCGGATGCCTGCAGGAACTTCATCCAAATACTCGCTAAATCCAAGGCGAATGAGGTCGCTAGGAATACACCAGCGGGCATGTCCTTCCATGACCTTTTGCTTGACGGTTTCATCGTTCACCGCCTCGCTGGTAAGCTGTTCAATACAGGCCCAGACTAGGTCACGTTCGGCTTTAGGCCGTTGCCCCACATGTTCGGTCATACCATAGAAGTGCTTGTGTGCCTGAAAAACGGGTTTTAAATCCGGTCGGGCTGCGGGAAAGGGCATGATGCCGATCATATCAGGTTGCAGATTCAGGTCGCGGGTGAGCTGTTCAACCAATTCAGCGCCAGAGAAGAGCGCGACCACTTCGCCTTGTGCAAAGAGCTGGGGCAGGTCTTGGGTGAGGCGCGGAAGTGCCCGTACAACACCCTTGATCACCTCCTGCGGACTAAAGGCGTAACTCCGTCCATCAGGCAGGGTCACCCGTCCGGAAGCCAGATCTTCGGGTGTCAGATCAACTGGGTCACCGGTTTGCGGATCTCGCAACCAAGGAGACCAAGCCAGACGGTGGAAAAACGCTGCAGCAGCGATGGCTTCGGGTGAGTCAAAAGCGGCTTGCCAGGTGCCTTCTACAGAGGAGAGATCTTCGTTCGTATCTGGGGCGATGAAATGCGTTTCTTCCATCGGGAAGCTGTATTGTTTGCCGGTTGTTGGTGAGACACGAAGGTTAACGATCGGCGAACCGCCTGCGGCTTGCATCCATGGGAGCCAGCCCCAAGGCCGATTCTCTGCGCCAAAGGCGCGTTGGCCACGCTGGACTTTTGCGCCGGCAACTTTTTTGCCAGGAAAAGTGAGTCGCTGACACCAGCGATAAAATTCATCCCATGTGGCAGGGACCTGTTCAGGGTCGACACCAGCTTGGCGTACCAAATCTTTGCGATAAACAATGCCGTAATACCAGATGCCCGCCATCGGTACGCCATAAACTTTGCCATTATGGGTTGCGGCTTGTCGCCAAAGTGGGGGGACCTGTCGCCAACCGGGCCAACGTGCTTCATCATCACTGAGCATGCCATCGCCGTTGGTATCCTCGCCCAACCACTCATTAAGGGGATACAGAAAGCCTTGTTCAATGTCGTGGCGAATGATATGAAACCAACAGAGATAAATGTCCGGTGCTGTACCCCCTGCCATGGAGAGCATGAATGGGGCGCGCCCCCCTGCACCGGGCAAAGCAAGGCCACCCCATTTTTGCGGATTGAGGCGGGGCTCTGTTTGTGCGAAGCGCAGGATCTGCTGAGTAACGGGATTTTCTGGGCGATCAGGGTCAAAGCCTTGCAGGAAACTCACGGTAACAGGTGTATCTGCACCTGTAGCAATTTGCAACAGACTGAGTGTCGCGAAGAGTATGCCTGTTAGCTTCAGCCCCATACAAAAAATACCTTGTGCGTCAAGAAAGTGAAGAACGGACGTAGCACATAAGCGCTACGTCCGTTATGCAACATACACCGGATTTGTGCTGGTCACGCTTACAGGTCGTTGAACATCTGGAAGGCATCTTTAGGTTTCAGACCCTGATGTACCACAGCTGCAACCGCTTGAATCATGGCGGCTGGTTTTTCAGACTGAAAGACGTTACGTCCCATGTCCACGCCGGATGCGCCACTTTGGATGGCGTGATAAGCCAGTTCAAGCGCTTCCAGTTCAGGAAGCTTTTTGCCCCCTGCAATCACGATCGGAACTGGGCAACAGGCGACAACCTTTTCAAAACCTTCGGTGTAGTAAGTTTTGACAATGTTGGCCCCGTTCTCAGCGCAGATTCTTGAGGCCAGCCCAAAATAACGCGCATCACGAACCATGTCTTTCCCAACGGCGGTCACACCCATGACAGGGATACCCGCAGCCTGACCCGCATCGACAGCCTGATAAAGGTTGGCAATGGTTTCAGCCTCAGTATTGTTGTCACCAACCGAGACCATCACCGCAATTGCTGAGGCATTGAGTTTAACCGCGTCTTGGATGTCGATCACCACATTGTGGTTCAGCTCGGTCAGAATTGACGTGCCAGCATCAGAACGCAGACAGATTGGTTTACGACTGGTGGGGGGTACAAGTGAGCGTAAAACACCCCGGGCACACATCAAACAATCAGCATAAGCAATCAGCGGAACAATGCCCAAATCAATGCGCTCGACACCTGAGGTGGGGCCCATGATAAAGCCGTGGTCAAACGCCAGCATGACAGTCTTGCCTGTTGCTGGATTGAAAATACGGCTCAGGCGGTCTTTCATGCCCCAGTCGATGTTGTTGGATCCCTTGAGGAAAAAGCCCTCATTGTTTTGTGCTACGCCGACGCCATACTCTTTGCCGTCGCGAATATCATCTAAGTCAGCCATGTGAAATTCTCCTGATCAATCATCTGTTTAAACATTGTCTGCGATTGTTTTTGCGAATGCCGCAAAAATGCAGGACATGGAAGCGGCACCCGCGTCACGCGGTCCGATTGAACGTTCGCCGAGATTTTTGGCGCGACCAAATTTGGCACGCAAAGCGCAGGTTGACTCAGCACCCTGCTCAGCCGCAACAGCCGCCTGAGCGAACATGCCCAAAATACCATCGGATTCTGCGGCAGCAAGTGCTTCGGTTGCCGGGATCAGCGTGTCCATCAAGGTTTTGTCGCCAACACGCGCACGGGTTGTGAACCCGATCTCCTCTAGACCACCCTTAAATACGGTTGCAATCGCTGCGGCATCTAGATCGACGGCATCTTGTGGTGCCGCATCGCTCATACCCTCAAGCCAAGCACCGTAGAGTGTGCTCGTTGAACCACACGCTTCGCTTTGAAGGCGCTCGCTCAGCGATTTCAAATAGCTTTTAAAATCAACGCCCTCGGCTTTCGCCATGGCGTTGAAGGCCGTCACAATCGCGGTGCCATGGTCACCATCGCCGCCAGCTGCGGCATCCAATTCGGAAAAATGCTTCTCCTGTGTCCGGATGACCTCGCCAGCTGCGGCAATCATCTCTTTGAACTTTAGAAGTGTCAACATAGGTCTCCTTGAAAAGGTACACAGAAAAAGCGCGGAGAGTGCGGTAACCGATAAAAATGAGGACTTTCAGCTCTCCGCGCGATCACGTGTTTGCGCAATGTTATGCGGTCCAGTAAGGCGTACGCGCACTGGCCTTGAGATACTCAACATGATCCGCATCGAGTTTGCAGAGAATCATCTGGAATCCGGCCATTTCTTGAACGGTCAGATACTCGCCACAAGCACCCGGTGTGACGGCAATGCCCTTATCCTCAAGGAACTGCGCTGCTTTACGGTAAATGATCAGCATTTCCATGTGAGTGGTTGCACCAGTCCCATTGATGATCAGCATGGCGGTATCGCCAGCTTTTACATCTGTGGCTTGCATGAGAGGCCCAATCATCCGTTCAGCTGTTTCGTCAGCCGAGAGGATCTTGCTACGACCGCCACCCGCTTCACCATGCTGGCCCATGCCGATCTCCATCTCATCATCCGGCAACACTGCGATCACGCCACCATTTTGTGGGTGTGTACACCCCGTCATGGCCACGGCAAGCGTTGCCATTTGGCTGTTGAAACGTTCACCCATCTCAACAATCTCGTCCAAAGTCTTGCCCGCTTCGGCAGCGGCACCAATGACTTTATAGAGGGGGATACAGCCAGCTAGGCCACGTTTCTCTTCTGGATCCATATCAATACCAGCACTGATATCTTCGTGCGTGACGATCTCACGAACGTTGATGCCCTCTTTCTGTGCATCGCGTAGCGCTTTGCTGGCGCTCATGCGGTCACCCGCATGGTTGAGCGTGACCAAAACAATACCAGCATCACGTTTGAGCAAACGCAAGGCTTCAAGCACTTTGGGCGCACCCGGTGCCGCAAAGATATCGCCAACTACACTTGCATCCAACATCCCCTCACCTACAAAACCAATCAGAGCTGGCTCATGTCCGGCACCGCCGAGTGTGACAATCGCGACCTTGCTCTCATCCTTGGGGGTGGTTCGCATGACGATCTTCTCGTTAACCAGCTTGACCTTGCCTTTGTAACACATGGTCAGACCTTCCAACAATTCCTTGGTGAGGTTTGCTGGATCATTGATAAATTTTTTCATCGGCATAAAAATTCCTGTGGTTGGATGGTTTAGTAAATCGTGTTATGAAAAAGTCTCACGGATCAGGGGTGCGTAACCATTGGGTAGCGATTCACCACCTGATCCGCGTTGGGGCTTTTAACCCATCTGCATGAGTTCAATTGCAATGTCTTCATCGTAAATGAAGGCGATCTTTAGTCCTGGCATCGGTTCGCACACGGGCCAGAGCACACTCTTGCCCTTGATGGCTGCTTCGATGTCATCGACCACATACGCAACGTGTGTCTCGTCCTGAATGGCAGCAGCCATGGGACTATCTGGCTCAAAATAGAGCAATTCAATTTTGTATGGGCTTGCATTGCCGTCGGTCACCCAGACCTTGAGCGGCTCTACAAACATCATTCCTTCTTGCTTCTCGAATACGGGGATACCTGTGTGATGGTATGTCATGATGAGCTCCCTTGTGTTTTTTAGTAGACAGTTCAAACTAAAGCGATGTGCCAAGAACCGAGAAACGCAATCCGGTTACGATCATGGAAGGTGGCGTACTTCGTGTAAAAAACTTCATTGTTCACGTGTGTGTATCCTTCCTTCAGGTGATTACATCGGTCAATAAATAGACCGCTGAAATCCCTGCATCGCACCCCTTTGGGTCACGTATCGTAATTCAGTTAGTATACTAAAGACTTCCCCTTGCTGTAAATGGTGAATAACCGCCCATGCCCTTTTTCAAATACAGAGGTCAATTGACAAAATCAACGCACCCTCTGTGGACGGAAGGAGTGCCTTCAGAACAAATAAAGACAGGTCCGCTGTTTAAAGGTTGGGTTATTGTGGGCCGATTTTGTCGAAAGGAATCCGCTCAAAAGCAGGGATTCTTTTAAACACTTCCGAATCGGGTTTTAGTACCTCGCGTAAGCTTTCGTCTCCAGTTATATT
>CAZSUM010000058.1:10436-11775 GCA_964610015.1 uncultured Lentisphaeraceae bacterium | reverse complement strand
TGAAAAATTACAATTGGCGTAGGTTGTTTTCATTAGCAAGACCTCTTGGGGGAGAGTCTGTTGATGTTAGTAGCGTCAGAAAGATGCCGAGTAAGAATCATGATATACGAGAAGGACAAAACGGGTCAGGAGTCACCGTCGGTGACTGTGGGGAATCTTGTTTTTGGTGGGCCCCGTGTCGTTTTGATCGCGGGTCCATGCACGGTTGAAAGTCGTTCGCAGATGATTGATACCGCGATTGCTGTTAAAGAGGCGGGGGCTTCGATGCTTCGGGGAGGCGCATTCAAACCTCGAACCTCGCCTTATGACTTTCAGGGGCTAGGAACTCAAGGGCTTGAGTTCTTGGCTGAGGCACGTGACATTACGGGCTTGCCTGTGGTGACAGAGGTCTTGGAAACATCCCAGCTTGCGGAAGTTGCCAAGGTTGCCGATATGGTGCAGATTGGATCACGCAACATGCACAACTCGGTTTTGTTACGTGCCGTCGGCGAATGTGGCAAACCCGTGTTGTTAAAACGCGGGATGAGCGCGAAGATCGAGGAATTTTTGTTAGCAGCTGAGTATGTGCTACAAGGGGGGGGGCGTCAGGTGGTGTTGTGCGAGCGTGGCATCCGTACCTTTGAGACAGCCACACGCTTTACGTTGGATCTAAATGCGGTGCCGCTTTTGAAAGAGCGGACGTGGTTGCCAGTGATTGTGGACCCCAGTCATGGTACGGGGTCGGCAACCTTAGTTCCCCCAATGTCGTGTGCGGCGCTTGCCTGCGGAGCCGATGGGCTTATCGTTGAGGTGCATGGGCACCCTGACCAAGCGCGGTGTGATGCAGACCAGTGCACGAGTCCAGACTCCTTTTATAAGATGGTTACGCAATTGCGTGCCGTGGCTGAAGTCATGGGGCGGACGTTGTCATAAAAGGTTTTTACAGAATAGTTTTTAAAACAAGGATTTGTTCAAGATGAATGATCGTTTAAAGTGGATTTGTTTAGGATTAATCATGCTCATCGGCGGCGTACAAGCCGAGACAGGCCTCTATCTCTCACCTGAGCAAATCGCGGTTTCCCCAAAAAATCATTGTTTTTATGTGACGACTGCCACGGCCCCTAACGTGTTTGTGGTTGACTCGGGAACCAAGAAAGTAAGTGCAGTTTGGACGTTGAAACGTAAAAGATCGAATGGGCTGTGGCGTTTTCTTGGGCTCAATGATCAATCACGAGACGCTAGATTTCAAACCACGGTCGGTTCCAGCGGAGTAACGGTTGCACCGGATAGCAGTGTGTATGTGACGGCCGGTGGCGCAGATGGAGTGCTCTACCACTTGAGCGCGGAGGGTCAGGTGGTT
>CAZSUM010000058.1:4919-10372 GCA_964610015.1 uncultured Lentisphaeraceae bacterium | reverse complement strand
ACACGCCGATGTCTCCTGAGGTGACAGCGGATGGCGGCGAAGTGTATGTGCTCAATCGATTCAACCATACGGTGACGGTATTTGATACCGCTACACTGAAGACTCTCGCGACTATTCCTGTCTTGCGTGAACCCGTGGCCGCTGCCATGGGGGAAAACGGCAAACTGCTTTTTGTGGCTAACCTGCTTCCTGCAGGACGTTCAACCGATGATGTGGTCGCCGCCCATGTTTCTGTGATTGATACCGCAAAAAAAGTGGTGACGCAAACCTGTCGATTGCCCAATGGTTCGACAGGGGTACGCGGCATTTGTGCCTCGCCAGATGGCAAGGTGATCTACGTGTCGCATACGTTCGGGCGCTATCAGTTACCCACTACACAGCTTGAGCGTGGGTGGATGAACACCGCTGGACTGAGTATCTTTAATGGCAAGACGGGGGCCTATATTAACACCGTGTTGCTCGATGACGTGGACCTCGGGGCTGCCAATCCATGGGGTGTGACGGTCTCTCCAGATGGGAAGTCGTTAATTGTGGCTCATTCCGGTACTCATGAGCTGAGTATCATTGATCGTCAGGGACTGCATGAACGGTTGGAAAAAGCAGCCAAAAAAGAGCGTGTCACTGAGGTTACCAAGTCTGCGGAAGATGTCCCCAACGACCTTTCTTTTCTTGTTTCACTACGCCGCCGAATTCGACTTCCGGGCAATGGTCCAAGGGGCATTGTCTGTTTGGGGGATATGGTGTATGCTGCGCTCTATTACTCTGAAGAAATCGTGGGCGTGCCCCTCGTAGGTCCGGCTGGCAAGCCTTTCTCCATCAAACTGGCTGACACAACGAAAGTGCCTCAGGATGATCCCGTCCGTCAAGGTGAGATCTTCTGGAATGATGCAACGCTCTGTTTTCAACAGTGGCAAAGTTGTGCGAGCTGTCACCCAGATGGCAGGATGGACGGGTTGAACTGGGATCTGGTCAATGACGGCATTGGGAATCCCAAGCAAACAAAATCGATGGTCTATTGTCATCTGACTCCGCCTACCATGATTACCGGTATCCGGGCGGATATGCAAACCTGTAACCGTAAGGGTTTAACCCATATTCAGTTTGTCGTACGTCCTGAGGAGGATGCCCTTTGCTTGGATGCCTATGTCAAATCGATAAAACCAGAGCCCAGCCCATATTTAATAAAGGGCGACCTGTCGTCGCGTGCTAAACGTGGCCGAAAGATTTACCGTAAAGTCGGGTGTGCTGAGTGTCATCCTGATGAAGCAAGCGGCCCACAAGGCGAGTACCTTTTGACGAATTTGCAAAAGTATGATTTGGGACTAGGCGTTGGAAATGCGGAAGGGTGTGAATTCGATACCCCCACGCTAGTGGAAAATTGGCGGACAGCACCCTATCTGTATGATGGACGGGCACTGACCCTGACAGAGCTCTTGACCACATGTAATCCAAAGGATACGCACGGAGCGGTTAAGAGCTTGACGCCAGAAGAAGTGAAGGATTTAGTGGAGTATGTGTTGTCCTTTTAAGTGATGTGTGCGCATGTGCCTGAATGGGGGAGGGGAGAGAAGAATGAAAAATGATCTGACAAGCCTGACGTTTGGCTGTGGGAGTGTGCCACGGCGGCATGAACTTGGACTGTTGCGAATACCGGAAGGTGTACCCCCAGTAAAAGGAGGCATCGTGTTATCGCAAACCGGTTGGGGCAGCCGGAAAACGTTAACAGCGGCAGCGGTAGGCGCAAAAGGGACTGCAGTTCCCCAGTTATGGCTCTGTGGTGGAAGTGACGTTTTGCCGCCTGTCTATCAGCGTTTTGTCGCCGAGGCGGTAACCGCGCGTCTGATTCAGAGAAATGGCTGTACTGTTGGGGTGTGTTATGAGGATGAGTACGCCGAATATTGTCTTTTAACAGGGGTGTTGCCCCCAGATCTCAAAGCTTCGCGCGAAGCACAGACAACCGCAATATTTGAGGCGATCGAAACGGCGGTTGGCGAAGCGGGTATGACCTTCGCACATGTGGCGCGGACATGGCTGTATATGGACCGGATTCTGGATTGGTATGATACCTTTAATCGGGCTCGCGATGCGTTCTTTCGTTCGCGAAACGTGTATGACGGGCTGGTGCCTGCGAGTACTGGAATTGGTAGCGCCAACTTGTGTGGATCGGCGATTACCGCCTGTGCCATTGCGGTGAAACCAAAACGTCCGGAGGTCCTGCGTGTTACGGCGCTACCTTCACCGCTTCAATGTGCGGCACTCGCATATGGAAGTTCATTTAGCCGCGCCGTAGAACTGCGAACATCTGAAAACCGGATGGTCATGATCTCGGGCACAGCGAGCATCGAGCCTGGTGGCGCGACAGCCTATGTGGGTGATGTGGAACGCCAGATTGGACTGACCATGGATGTGGCGGGAGCTATTCTTGAGTCGTCTAACTTGACGTGGGCCAATACCACGCGTGCGGTGATGTATTTGAAACATGCGGAGTTTCTGCCGCATTGGAAGGCTTGGCTTAAGGCACATGCACTCGAAGGCATGCCCGTTATTACCATTGAAGCTGATGTGTGCCGCGATGATTTACTCGTGGAACTTGAACTCGATGCGGTAAGCGTGACGTGAAAAAAGTTTTAAACTGGTTGCAGAGCCTCAGCATCATCGCGTGGGTGTGTTGGATAATCTCCATCGGTACAGTGATGCTGGCATTTATGGGCGCAGAGCAGGCGGGTGTGTTGATGGCACGGCCGCCTTTGCAGGTTTTTTCAGGGGTACTCGCCTTGTGGATCGGTCTGGTGGGTGTCCTGATGCTCGTTCGTGGACGGTTTGCAGTCGCGTTGCTTCATCTCGGTTGTGCGTGTGTGATGACTGGATGGTTGATCGGGCGAGCTGCTGAACGCCAGACGACACTGCAAAACCCCATTTCGGGTGCCATGGCATTGATCGATGGCGATAGGTCAGATAAATTGTGGAGTGGCGTGTACCTCACCAACTATGTCGGGCGTGTGCCGTTTACGATCACACTAGAAAAGTTTTTTGTTGAGCGCTACCCTCGCAGTCGAACAGATATCGAGGCTGGACGTGAAGCGCCTGTTAGCGAATACCGTAGTCGGATTCGCATTGACGAACCAGGCAAGACCCCCTATGTGGCAAATGTACGGGTCAACCAGCCGGTCTATGTTCGAGGATATCATATCTATCAGATGAGCTGGGGTCAGAGTCAGGACATGACCGGACGCCCAATAACCTATACGGTTTTACAGTTCATTCGTGATCCTGGGTTGCCGTTTGTTTATGCTGGTTTTATGATTCTTTTGTCAGGCATTCTGCTCTATGCCCTTAAGCTTTTCAGACTCAATCTCTCGCCAACTGTTGAGACGGAGGAGCACCCATGATGATTAAGATGACACTTCAGGGGGGGCTGATCTATCTGACACTGGCGTTGTTTGTCGCTACGGCGCTCGCGCATTGGACTCGGCAACGATTGATTGGTCGCGGGTTTTGGTTTGCTGGATTTGTTGTGGCGTTGCTCTCGTTGATCTGGCGTGGCGTGCACACAGGACATCCACCGATGCAGAATTTATTTGAGTTCTTTCTCTGCATGGCCGTGGCGCTCTGGCCCCTCTCGCAGTGGAGTCGGTGGCGGAATGGATTGGATACCGATTTACAGGATGTATTGCTGGGTGTTGTGATTCTCTTTCCCGCAGGTTTTGTCTTCAGCGAGGACATTCGTCGGTTGCCACCTGCATTGCAAAGTCCGCTTTTTATTCCGCACGTTGCGAGTTATGTGGCGGGATATGTGTTGATGGCCAGAGCCGCGTTGATGGCTCTCCCGCTCTTCAATGCAACCGTCGTGCCGGCACGTCTGCGGCGGGTGGAAATGGCTTCGCGACAGGCAGCCGTGGCGGGCTTTGTGCTGATCTCCGTGGGACTGTTACTGGGTTCACTTTGGGGAAAACTCTGTTGGGGTCACTATTGGCAGTGGGATCCCAAGGAAACTTGGTCGCTGGCCACATGGCTGATGTATGGTGGCTATTTTCACTACAGACTACGCTATGGGCTACGTGCGCCCAAGATGCTCGCTACACTGCTGTGGTTGGGTCTGCTGTTTATTGTCCTCACGCTGACGTGGATCAACCTCTCCCGACTCTTTTCCGGCATGCATAATTATGCGTGATTGCGTAGTTTCAACTCTGCAGGATGTGGATAGAGGTAGTGCTGCTGCATGAGGTAATCGATTTGGTATTTAAAAATGTAGTGACGGAACAGCGTGATAGGGACAATCAAAGGGACCTGACCACGTGCGTATTCCGCGAGGACATCGCCTAGCTCTGAACGATCCATAGCTGTTAGATGCTCCGTAAAATACCCTTGCATATGCTGGAGGACGTTCACATGCTTGCCAATCGTTGCGAGTTCGCTCATGACCCCCCAAAGCCCTTGTTCATAGCTCGTCAACGTTTCAGCTAGATTTTCACGAGTCGCAGCTGCCACCATCTGCCCCAGCGTTCTTAACCCATCTGGCGCATGTGCCATGAGCAGATATTTCGACTCTGCGTGAAAGCGTTGCAGAATACTCAGCGAGGGCGAGGTTCGTACGTCATCACGAAAGCGTTTAAGCGCAAACACGCGTTCGATGAAATTCTCTCGTAATAAGGGGTCGTTGAGGCGGCCGTCTTCCTCGCAGGGCAATCCCGGGAAAGCACGTAAAAATGCTCGTGCAAACACACCCGAGGTTACCTGCGAGGTTGGCATTCCCTCAGGGGTGTAGAGTTTCACACGAAAGAGACCGGAGGAGGGGGACTTGGCTTTAAAAATATATCCATGCAACGACTTTGTTTTTAACTCACAAATGGCGGTATTGCAAAAACACTCCATTTGGTCAGTGTAATCAATGCCACTGCGGAGTCCGATCAGGCGGTTTTTTTCTGGAGTTCCCACGAGATGCATGGCTTCTCTTGGCGTTGAGAGACCACACCCGACTTCAGGACAGACAGGGATATAGTCAAAGTACTCGCCAAGCGTGTCAGTCAGATATGGCTTGTGTCTGTGGCTACCATCATGGCGTACAGATTCGCCCAAGAGGCAAGCCGAGATCCCCATCGGTATTTTTACAAAGGGCCGTATCGCTGAGTTCATTGCATCACTCCTTTTTCAAGGTCTGTTACTCTCTGACAGTCATGATGAGCAACACATTAACTAAAAGTGATATCATTTGAATAGATTAGCAAAAGGTTAAAAAAAAGCACGCGTCTTTTCGCGCTTCTTCTCTGTCCTGTTTATTACGTATTGTCATGTTCGACGGAGACAGAACATCAAAGCACCCGCCACACCCATGGATACGCCAAAAGCGGGGAGAAAAGAGTCGGAGAGTTGGCCCCAAACACCGACTGCCGCGTACATTGCAGAGACAGCGAGATTCCCCAGTGAGGTTACTGCAACGGCTCGCCAAAAGGGTT